>CAJXHA010000077.1 GCA_913053615.1 uncultured Bacteriovoracaceae bacterium
GTTATTAGTGGAGGAGGAGTTCATAGACGCTTATTCCCTCCTTTTTCAATGCTAAATGATGTTCTTGCTGCACCGACAATGATAATTCCTCAAAAGAAAGGTCGCCTTCTAAGTGAGATGATTTATTTTCTTGGTTACAATAAGAAAAATAAGAGAAGTAATCTCTGTGTAAATAAGAATTTTATGTGTGGATTTAATCTGCATATTCCAAATGAATTTGCAAAATGTAAGGTTGATACTGACAACGATAATGAATGGTCATTTTACAATTTTCAAAAGCCAGAGTGTAGTGAATCACCTTATGCCGGTCTTTATATGGCCGTATACAAAAGAGATATCAAACATATTGTGCATAAGAAGACTAAAGGTAAGAACTTTGGACTAGTTGAAGTAAGCGATGGAAGCATGAGCTTTGAAAACTTTAAAAATGGAATCCTTGAAAATAATCCAACTCGCTTTAACCGAGGGAATGTTACCTATACTATGAGTAATGGTGAGAAACTTAACGTTAACCTTGATCCTAAAAAAGGTCAGTATAACTTTGATTATATCGAAAATCGTGTAAAAGATTATGATCGAGTTCGAGGAACATTTCATCAAATGAATGATGAATCAATGACTCTCATTGCTCCAAATGGTGAAGAAGAGATTATTTACTATCGTTATTAGTCTTTAATTCTAATTCATTTAAGGCCAAGATAAATGGACCAAGTCCATATCCAAGATTGCTTTGAGTTCCAACCAGCCAAGTATAATACCAATAATACTTAAAAGCATTTGTGGGCCCGGATACCTCAGTTAGTTCTGCTCTAAAATCAGATTTAAATTTAATCTTTTTAAATAAAGCTTTATATAGCTTTTTGGTTATATTATCAGTCTTAATAAAACCAAGTCGATTTGCTTTTAAGAAAGCATAGAGAATAAGTGCATTGCCTGCACTATCTTCATAATTATGAATCTCTTTTTGAGTGAGAATTGTATTAAAGAGTCCATTATCTTTTTGATAGAGAATGATCTGATTATAAAGCTGCACAAATTGTTTTTGATACTCTTTAATTAAATCTTTATCGCTCTCAAGTTCAATTAATTCGATTAAGCTAAATAGTATCCAAGCATTACCTCTTAGCCAATAATACTCCCCCTCAGGATAGCGGACTTTGTCTTCAAGAAAATAAGCATGTTTATATAGTCCATTATTATCTTTTAAGTACTTTTCAAAAAGACTTAATTGAGAGCGAGCAAAGCTTTTAAGTTTTTTGTCTTTAAACATCTTACCTATCATCATGGCGGGAATTACATACATGACTGCACTATCTGCCCAAAGTGAATCATCAACAAAGTTCTTGGTTAATGGTAGTAAGCTCGAAAAACGATGGCGAGAACCGATATGATTGAGGGTTCCTATTTCATTTCGTGGTTCACTTATTAAAAAACGATATCCAGACTGAATAGTTTTCTTAAATTTATTACCATGCTTATTAAATTCAATCGCTCCTAAAACAGATGCGAGTAAGTCCGGAGAAGTTATTTCAACTGGATTAACTTCATTTTGGCGATAAAACTTTTTAACTTTTTTAACTAAGTTTTCTTTAATATCTAATGTGTCCTTTGAACGGGCTATAGATAAGGTGAGAAGAGAATCTGTCCAATCAAATTCAATTTGATTTTTTAACTTATCTGTCAAAAGAGCATTCGCAAGTTTTGAGTACTCGTGGGACTCAAGGGCAAATACAGTTTGCGAAAATAATAATAAAACTAATAATCTCATAATTCTCTTATTTCTACTTTTTCATGACTATAGCTTGGTATACAAACCATGCTATTAGAAACACCAATATCAGCAGGACCTAGAGCGGAGCTGTGAACTCTTGGTTCTTTGTCTTTTTCAAAAATATAGAGACGGTTCTCTCTCTTGGCGCTGACAAGGTATTTATTCTCACTAAGTTTAGCAATGCCATCTAGGTAACCAAGTTCTTTTGGGTGGAATGGATTTAATTTATTATCTCCAAAAGAATACTTCCAAAGCTTTCCTCTATGCAAAGTATTCCAGTTCTCATCCATCTCACGGCCCCAAGAAGAAATGAGTAAGTTATCACCATCGATTAAAAGACCATTAGGTATAAAATCAACATTAAAATAAGGTGTAACGAGAGGAGAGCTTATATGACCCGCAAAGATAATTTGTGCCTTAGAATCAGCACTAAAGAAATTACCTTTCTCATCAATAGCAATATCATTTAATGAAATAGCTCCAGGTACTTTAAGCGTCTTAACTATTCTCTTTCTTTGAAGGCTATAAATATGAATTTGAGTTTGATCATTAATTAAAAGAAAACCTTCAAAGGCCGCAATCCCTTTTGGTCTTTCTAGGCCCTCTACAAAGTAACGGGTCCAGCGCTTTGAGTCATAGCTATTAATAAAAGCACCTTCATTTTCAAAGTTTGCAAAATAAAACTTACTTTCATAGAAGATACAACTTTCAGCATTTTCAACTTTCTCACTAAAAGTTCTAGTGGCACATGCACTAAAAAGAAGCATGAAAAAGAGTGAACTTAATTTTCTTAATTTTATCATTGCTCAATCATAAATAAGCAATAAATTAATGTCTATAAGTGAGTTTATACTTCTTGGTTTAGCCAATACAGTTTGTAATCATCCACAATTCCGAACTTATCAATGACAGGAAAGGGAATATTTTCAACATGATATAATTTGTAGAGAAGACTATAAGGATAGTCTTGAACTCTCTTACAAAGATTTGCTCGCAGTGGATTTTGATAAATATAACGATATGCGTGATGAAGGTATTTTTGAGAACGAATAACATCATAGTGGAAGTTCTCTAAAAAACTCATTTGAAATACCTGCATAAATTCACTTAATTCCTCTAAAGTTGCTCGAATAATTAAGTGATAATGATTATTCATTAAGACAAAACCATTGATATCGATTCTGGTTAACTTAAATGCGAGGTGTAATTTATCAATGCATAACTCCCAAGCCAGGTCCATTGGTGGATCAAAATTACTATCGTCTTTAGTGCGTGAGTTTATATGAAAGTAATACTTTTGATTGCTAAATAATTGATTTTTTGAATGTGAATTCTTATTAAGTTGCATCTGATCTTCCTTTTGAGCTATAATTTATAGGAATGACCAGGTGGAAGTGTGCTACATACACACCTCCTAAAGCTCACTTTAGAATATTGTAAAAAGCTATAAATAGACTGATTACAGCATTCACAAAAGCTAGCACCCTGATCATTTCTTCCATGAACAAATCCTTTTCGCAAAAAGGCGGGCCTCGTGCCCGTCACGGAAGATCTTTTTTTAATGCAATTATTTTTAAATCTGTATTTAAATAAGCCATTAATAATTCAAGGTTATGGAGCGGTGTGTATCGAGCTAAATAGGCCTAAACTCTTGTTAAGAGGGGTGAAAAAGTGTATTTTGTTAGCTTAAATAAAAGGAAAATACCATGGCTTTAGACCGCTCAAATATCGATCTACTACGTTTCTCAGTAATTGGTTCAGTTGATGATGGGAAATCGACTTTAATTGGAAGACTTCTTTATGATTCAAAAAGTATTTTTGAAGATCAATTACAAGCAATTGAAGAAAGCTCTAAAAAGCGTGGAGATGAAAGAGTAAACCTAGCACTTCTTACTGATGGATTAAAAGCTGAGCGTGAGCAAGGTATTACAATTGATGTTGCTTATAGATATTTTGCAACTCCTAAAAGAAAATTTATTATTGCCGATTGCCCAGGACATATTCAATATACAAGAAATATGGTGACAGGAACTAGTAATGTTAATCTTGCGACCGTTCTTGTAGATGCTCGTCATGGAGTTGTTGAACAAACTAAGCGTCACACATTTATCGCAAGCCTTATGGGTGTTAAGCATATCGTTCTATGTGTAAATAAAATGGACCTTGTTGAGTTCTCAGAAGAAAGATATGAGGAAATTAAGGCAGAGTATTTAAGCTTTATTTCTAAGATGGATATTCCTGATGTGCACATAATTCCTATTAGTGCTCTTGATGGAGATAATATTCTAGAGTCTAGTGAGAAGATGCCTTGGTATAAAGGTAATTCATACTTATACACTCTTGAAAATGTTCACCTTGGTAGTGACTTTAATATGGTTGATTGTCGCTTTCCAATTCAAAGAGTAATCCGCCCTCAAAGTGATAAATTCCATGACTTTCGCGGTTTTGCAGGAAGAGTTGAAGGTGGAGTTTTTAAACCTGGTGATGAAGTAAGTCTTTTACCAAGTGGCTTTAAAACAAAAATTAAAAATATAGAAACTCTAGATGCACCAACTGTTGAAGAAGCTTTTCACCCTATGAGTGTGGTTATGACTCTTGAAGACGAGTTTGATCTTAGTCGTGGGGATATGATTGTAAAAGAAAAGAATCAGCCTGCTGTTACTCAAGATCTTGATCTTATGATTTGTTGGTTCACTAATGATGCTCTTAAACCACGTGGCAAGTATGTTATGAAGCACACGACTCGCGATGTTCGTGTCATGGTAAAAGAAGTTCAGTATAAAGTTGATATCCACACTCTTCATAGAGCAGAAGATGATTCTAATATCGGACTAAACGATATCGGAAAAATTACTGTGAGAGCAAGTAAACCAGTATTCACTGATCTTTATAAGAATAATAAAGGTACAGGTCTTGTGATTCTAATTGATGAATTCTCTAATGAGACTGTTGCTTGTGGGATGGTTGTTTAATTCAAACAATTAATTTCTCTAACGCCTCTATAAGTAAGTCTTTAAAAATAATAAATACTTTCGTTGTTGCAAGGCCAAAAGATTTTTGGCCTTGTGTATTCAAGCTCAAAAAACCTTTTTTGAGCTTCTCGATCGAAGCAATTACTTGTAGAAGTATGTGTCTGAAGAGATCGAAGGTGCACTATTTAATTAAATATTTTCTTATGCACAAAATATTTAGTAACCATAATTGTTATCATACTAGCAGCTTGAGCAAGTAATATATAGAGATCTAATTTTTCAACCAAGATGACATAGAATAACCAATCAGCAACTCTAAAACTTATTCCTGCAATCAAAAATTGTTTCATTGCATCTTTATGTGATTTATTAAATGTTTCATTGAAGACATAGAAACGACTTATTGCATAGCCTATGAAGAAGTCTAATATCATGATCAGAAAATATACAACTCTGTGGTTATAATCATAATAATCAGCAAAGATAAAATTTAGTAGAAAGGCAAGTCCACGCATGAAAACACCGCTATAGATAAATTTTGCGACACTAGTTCTATGAAATGGATGTTCTAAAAACTTATTCATTTTCTTTTATTATCTCTTTTATTTTTATTCTTCCGTTTTCCCAATGAATAATTACATTGGCCAACTCTTTATATGAGGTTACAAGATAACCTGTCGTGTATAAACTTGGTGCAAAAGGTGATCCATAAATAAAGCGTGTTCCACCTTCTGGGTCTGTTCCTTCAAAGTAAAAAATAGGATTCTTTAATTCCTTAGTCGCAACTTTTCTAATCTTGTTAAAGTCATCTGCCTGGTGATTCACTTCAGCTGCAATTGGCTTAATTTTATAAAGGTTTGCAACTAGAGAACCAAACATCATAATACAACCAAGAATTAGAATTCTTCGTGTCCTCCAATTTTTAAATTTAAACTCACTTAAAGTTGTAAAGAGCATCATACTTAATCCAACATAGTAAAGTGTAGTGTAGTCATGGTAAGTTGCTAATTTTCTCATGGTATATAACCAAACAAAGCCTGAGAAAATCATTGTTAAATAAATAGTCTTTTTTTCATGAGTTAGAGTCTTATAGTATTTGCGTGTACTCATTAAAAATAAAATGATCACAAGGATACCAAAGAGCTCACTAGGCAATCTGCGAAGATAATACTCCCAACTTGCACTTACTTTTTTTCGACCAATATCAAACATTGATAAAAGCTCAGGTGAAAAGAGATCTTTTTTACGATCAATTTGTTTTGGAATAAAGCGTGACCATTGTGCTTTCTTTTCTCTTTCGCTTACTAGTTTTTTAGCACCGAGGCGTCTTTTTGCTGAGTCAAAAATACTTGTTTCTGTAATATCCACATTGCGAACAAGACTTTCAATATAGAGGTTATACCCCAGAAATCCAGCAGTCAGTGGAACAGATGCCACAAGAATCCAAAAACATTTCTTTTTAATATGATTAATTACTTTAACAAATACGTTTGAACCTAGGCTTTTCCAATTAAGGATGAATTCCATTATATTCCAAGTAAGTAATAAGAAGTTTGAACTATAACCACGGCCAAAGAGTGGAACAATGAGCGCTAAGGTTAATAGAAACTTCCATCTATTATTAAACTTATACTCGCAAATACCTAAGATTATGAGAAGGTTACCAAGGATAGCCGGCTGATCAAAGTGTGGCATATCTTTATAATGGATAAAGAATGATCCTGAAAAAACTAATAGAGCAATTCCAAGGGCACGTTTTTTATTATCAATGAAAAATGTCAGTATTCTAAAGCCCACGATAACTGTGAGAAGAAATATTATATTCATTAGATGACGTGCAATCATAATGAATAAATTAAAATCGTCTTCAAATGGATCAAGAAAGAGATTCATTAGTGGTGAGAAAAAAGGGGGGTAGCGATCAAAATATGCGTATTCAATACCTTCAGGTGTTTTAAATTCGGCCATTACTGCAACAAAGTAATGTTCTTTATCAGCTCTAGAGAAAAGCGATAAACCATCAGCACTTACCCAGCCGTGATGACCTTTTTCAAAGCCAGTCTTGATTGGCTGCAGCGCAAAAGTTGCTAGCGTGAGAATGAGCCAAACCCACTTAAATTCCTTGATAACTCCCATACTATTACTTATATTATAGCCAAAGCCACGTGTCATTAAATTAGGTACTTATGCATCCAGAAAAATTAGATTTTGTCATACCCGTATTCAATGAAGAAGAAAGTTTAAAAGAACTTTTTAAAAGAATTAAAGCAGCTGTTGAAGAAAACGGTATTAAAGGCTTTAAAGTTATTTTTATCGACGATGGCTCCACAGATAAATCGTGGTAAATTATCAGTGAATTGAAAAAAGAAAATCCAGAGAATGTTAAAGGCCTAAGTCTTAGAATTAATCGCGGAAAGGCCTTTGCTCTTGATCTTGGCTTTCATCATACTGATGCACCTGTTGTTTTTACTATGGATGCTGACCTTCAAGATGATCCTAAAGAAATTCCAAAATTCTTAGAAAAATTAGATGAGTATGATCTCGTTTCTGGTTGGAAGCAAAGAAGAAATGATCCAATCGATAAAACTTTACCTTCAAAGGTTTTTAATTTCGTTCTCAGTCGAGCGACAAGAATTAAATTACATGACTTTAACTGCGGTTTTAAATGTTATAAGGCTGCGATAATAAAAAAGATTCGCCTCTATGGTGAGCTTCACCGCTTCACTCCTGTGCTTGCTTCTTTTTATGGATATAAAATTGCTGAAGTAAGTGTAGAGCACCATGCAAGAAAGTATGGAAAATCAAAATACGGTTTTGAAAGATTTGCTAAAGGCTTAGTGGATCTTTGTTCAGTGATTGTTTTTACTCGCTTTAGCGATAGGCCTGCTCACTTACTTGGAGGCCTTGGTCTTGTGAGTGGGGGATCTGGTTTTCTTATCCTTTGCTATCTGACGGCAGTAAAATTTATCTTTAATGAAAGCATTGGAACACGTCCACTTCTTTTACTTGGCGTGCTTTTAATGATTCTTTCAATTCAATTAATTTCAATCGGTATTGTGAGTGAGCTTGTCATTAGAAACTCTGCTCTTCACAGACAAGATGCTGATGACTTTGTAAAAGTTGAAGTTTAGTTTATTAGTTTATTTCACCATAAATTGCATAGTATGGAGCTAGTTTTAATCCAAGTTTTGGAGGCATGACCTTTATATAAACATTAAAGAAAAAACCTGCAATTTTGTTGATTAGTTTTTTTGGTTTTCCGTAAAATCCAGCAAGTACAAAGGTATTTTTAAATCCCACCTTTTCAAATTTTTTATTTAGTTCAAAGGGATCCATTATATGTTCAGCCCAATTTCCGTTCATAGGATCACAGGTGTCTGTAGATTCCGAAATTTCTATTGGTAAATTTCCAGATCGTTTAAATTCTTCTACACCTCTAAGAATATCGTCTTTTCTCTTGCCTCGGGTTAAGCGTACTATTTGATTTAAGTCTTTTTCATCTAAGTCTTGATGTTTCTCTAGGATAATTTCCCTTCTGATTGTTGTATAAGCTTTAACTGAATCAGAAGCTTTATGGCCTTCTTTGACTTCCTTATCTATTCTCTCAATTTGTTTATGAATGCTTCGAAGTTTTTTATCTATAAATGGATTAGAACCATTGGCACCTGAACCAAAAAAGTAATTTATATTACTTCCAAACATAGGTAGTGCTTTTATAAAGTCTTCAATCTTATAAATATGTTCTATCGTGTCGTAATTAGAAATAACGTCAATATTGATATTGTTCTGCTTTAAATACTCAAGGGTATCAGGAATATCTCCAACGATAAAATGGTCTATAGATAAATTTAATTTTTTAGCCAGCACCTTTGCGTCATCCATAGAGGGAGGAAAGATATCACTAAGAAGGACATGTTTAATACCTAGCTCTTTAGCAAGCATTGACATTAACCCGTGACCTGCACCATAGTCTAAAAAAGTTAAATTTTCTTTTCCATACTTTTTGTCGAGAGCCCAACTTAATACGAAGGCATACTTCCTTAAGGTATTAATAAGTCCATCGTGAGTTCCAATCATTTGATTTATGTACTTTTTATTGTACTCAGTTATATTGAGATCAAAAAAATTAATTTTTGATAACTTTTTTTCCATTCTTGCACATGCAAGACTTAGATCTTTAATTAGCTTCGGATTATTAGGTAAATTAATTATTCCCAAATTAAAACTCATGATTTATTACCTCTATTACTGACTATGAAAATTAATAATACTTGAATGAATATTAAAAAGCCAAGTTAATGAATTAATTTTGAAGCCCCGTGTCGCTAAGTAAGGAAAGTATTTCTATGTATTTATTCTTAAATCCAATCCACTCAATTTCTTCAAAGGATGAATTGTGAAATAAAAGTGTAAAAGGTGTACTATACCTTTGGCAAGTAGTCTTATATAGTTTTATTTGATCAAATGTCTCACTTAAACTTAATGATTGATAATATCTAGCACTAGTATCCATAAAGATGAGAGGTCTTTCTTTTAACTTTAGTACTTTTCTATTCAAAAAATCATAACAGTAAAACTCATTACCAGTTCCACATCTAAATCCAGTTACTTCAGGATAGCCCAAACTAGAATCTATTTTAAGACTTGCTTTCTCCCAATCTAACCATGTTTGAGGAGAAGAAAATCTTAAGAAGTGTTGGCGTCCATCTTGGATTTTAAGTTTAAAGGTATTCTCTAAAGCATTTTTCTCTTTAATTAGAAGTTCGTAGTTGTTCAAAGTCTTATAAGAGGGGTGTATACCAATGGTTTGATTATTTTTTAAAATTGTTTTTATTGATTCAAGTATATTGGGATCATTGATTTTATAATCGTTATTAAATGGAGTCCCGTAAGCTGCCATAAAATAAAACTCTGATTTAATCTTATTTTTTTGATTAAGATCTGAAATCCAACTAATACAGTTGTAAGGAGAATTAAAAGAATATTTTACTCTATTAAAAAATGAATTTAAACTTCTCCTTTTAACAATATCACCTACAAACTTTCTAGGAGATTTTGGATAATATAAATGATCAATATCATGTGTTAGAAAAACATCATAATTATTTCTTAAGCTTATGTTGACCTTATATGATCTAAATATGTTATAAAGAAGAATTGCTAACTCATTAACAATTGGTCTTTGTATAAAATTCATTTTAAAAGCAAAAGACTCTTTTGCTGGGAAACGATTATGTTCATCTCTTGTTGGTGAAACATACTCCTCCCATCTTGTTAGCATAAAAAAAATAATTCCAAACAAGTCAAAATTAATAGTAATCTGATTGTTATTTTCATCTATACTTGGTTGTCCATAAAAAATAGGTAAGTTATCTTCAAGATATTTACTTCTAAGAATATGTGAATTGATTGGTAAAGAGTTAACGTTTATCAAATCATCCAGCGAAAAATATTTTGAAATAACTGTCAATTCAAAGTCTTGAGATATTATTTTAATATTTTCTTCATCTTCATTTATATTGATTAAATATTTAGTTTCAAATAACTCTGTGAATACAAAGTGTATTATGTATTCCTTCTCGGGTAGGTTCTTAGAACTTGTTTCTATATTAATCATTTTAACTTAAATATCCTCTTAAGAATTTTTCGAGGAAGCTCAAATATAATGAAGGATAACATTTCTTTTTTATTATAAGTCCATGTTGCTCTACACATTGTGCACTGAGGATTTCTGCAAAGAGCATAAGTCGGTTGCTTCTTCATTATTGAAAGTTCTGTCTCAAAAGCTTCTTTTGCTCCAACGATGATTGAGTGTGCATCTCCAATCATACCATGACTCATGTATCCTTTATTAATATAGTGTTGGTAAAAAGCTCCAAAGCCAAGGCTACAACCACCTATATCTTTACGAAAAAACTTTTTCTTTTCACCATCTTTAAAGTAGTAAATACCACTAAGATTCTTCAAAATGCTTTTTTTTGATAGACCAAGAATTTCTTGGACATAATGAACAGTCGTAAAACCTGGACTTTCTTCTAGACAGCCTGTTAATAACATCTTTCCATTAAGATCAATTAACCGTTTTATAGGTAAATAAGAGGTAGCATTTTCATCATGGTTTTTTAATATTAACTCAGCATTCTTGCCAATAGCTGCATAGGAACAGGTTGGGTGTAAACTTCTTTTGCCATTAGGATGATTTATTATTTGTTTAGGAAAAGAACCTGCGGTAGTTGGTCCATCAACAGTAAAAACATTATTTTCATTAAAAAACGGCCAATAATTATGCTCATTAAATGATAGAGTTAAAACAGTTCCCTCTTTTCCAACAACCTCAAGTAAGGCATCAAGAAAAGTACTTCGCCCCTCGGAATTAATTTTTCTCAATCCTGCTCTTACAAAAACAGTATCTCCTGAATTAATACCTAATGCTTTAATATTTGAGATCAGTTCCTCTTGACTATATTTTTTATCCATTTGAAAGTCCCTTACTAACGTTTCTTGCATTTATGTATGCAAAAAGAGTTTGCATTAAGTATATTGAGGCGAGAGAATAACTATAAGTTTTTATAGCAAATATATCATCATTAGTTAAGCTGTATGAAATGAGTAAAGAGGAAACTCCAATAAGTAAATATGCAATTTGAAAAATAAAGATCCAGTGATTTTTTTTGTTAATTTCAAAACTATATGCTAGTGAGCCGACAATGAGCCTTATTGCATATAGGAAACATAAGTATTTAGCATAGGTTCCTGCCTTTAACCATTTGTCTCCAAATAAAATAACAAATAAATCTTCACTGAAAAAATATATAACACTTATCATTGAAATTGAAATAAATGCTAACATAAAAAAGAATTTAACAAATATTGTCTCAAACTCACCGGTGGTTTTATAGTCACTCATAGCTTTTTGTTTAAAAACATCACAAAAAGTAACTGATATAAAGTTTACAGGCATAGATAGAACTCTAGTTGTTAAACCAATGAAGCCAACTTCAACTGGAGAAAACAAATATGCAAATATAAATACACTGGCATTAACATTTAAGTGCCCTAGAATTTCACCTGGGAAGCTATACTTAGGGAACTCTTTATATTTATTCATTAATTCTTTTTGATTCTTAGAAACTTTTATTTCAGATTTATCTTTTAAAAAAAGAAGATTTGAAAATAAACCTAAGACTTTACCAAAAATTAATCCAAACTCTTTAAGTCCTAAAATACCAAAACTAATTGAAAAAAAAGCATTCGTAATATTTTCAATTATTTTACCAATACTTAGCCTTTTATAGTTTCCAAGCCTATTTTGTATCGACTTATAAGTCCAAAATTTATTGGATGGTATTATTGCAATTGCAAGAAATAAGTATGCAAGATTTAAATCTCTAAACAGAAGATGCAATAAAAAGAAAACTAATGTTAAAAAAGCGGTAATGTAACCTAGTTTAAAAATAATTTTTTTAAATGTGTGAATCTCATCATCTTCTGCACTCATAATGGCTAAATCCATTTTAAAAAGACTAAAAGCAGTTATGACGCCAAGCAGGGAGTTGAAAAGTGCAAATTTTCCAAAGTATTCTGGTTCAAATATTCTTGAAATTATAGGGGTTGTGCCCAAATGTATCAGTTGTGCTAGTCCCGTACCTGTTAGTGCGATGAGTAAATTTTTCTTCAA
>CAJXHA010000078.1 GCA_913053615.1 uncultured Bacteriovoracaceae bacterium
TCACCTTGATATTTATCGTCACTTCTACAACCTTCGAAGCCTGAAAATTATTTAAGAAGCTAAAATTTATTAAAAAGAGCCTGATGAGCTGAACATGCCCCAAAGGGGTTCGACCAAGGATGGGAGAATTCAGCTTATCCAAAAACAAGGATGTTTTTTAGCTATTCATCCCCATGCTAGTGTCCCAGTTTTAATGTTCTTTAATGGGAAATGGGTGATTTATGCAAAAAATTCACCCTATTAATGGGAATTGAGCATCTATATAATAGATATATGGATAAAGAATCAACATCTAAACCTCTTTTAAACCAAATAGGACAAACTAGTGTGGAGTATATACTCTTAATTGTTGTTATTGTGGTGGTGGCATCCAGTGTGTTTGAGAAGCTTGAAGGCTTTCTTATATCCAATCCAGATAGCTTAAAGAATAAATATTTAGGTGGCTATTCCTCTATGTTTTCCGGCTCTAATGGGAGTTTTCAGGGAGAATATAAATATTTTTCAATTAGAAAATAACATAAGTATTTAATATTACGTGCAGTGCTACCAGTACTGGTGTGTAAATATTTCATATGGTTTCAATTATTCTGTTGCTGCGCATCAAAAAACGCTACAATTTCCTCAAAGTGTAACTTTCGAGGAGAAAAAGTATGAAAACGAAAAACAGTGTGACAAGCAAAGTCTTTATGACCCTTGCTCTAACTCTGTGTACATTTACAGGTGCCTTCGCAAATGAAGATGCAATCTTAAATTCAGATCCTATTGATATCAATGGATATGTACAAGAAGCACCAGTAAGTGACCAAGAGCTAGAAAAAGTAAAAGGTGAATTAAGACGCCAGAAACAAGCTATTATAATCAACAAGGAAAAGAAGAAGAAGTACAACGAGTTAAGTCGTACAACTGAAAAACTTGCTGATGAAACAGAAGATATGATTGAGGAAAGAAAAGAGTCTCAAGAAACTATCGATCGATTTAATAAGAAAATCGACTGCTTAATGAATAATAATGCTGGTGATGAGTGTGCTGAATTTGTTAAAGGCGGTAGAGATACTGTTAAAGTAACACAAGCAGCTCCAGTAGAACAAGTTGAAGCAAAAGTAGCACCGAAAGAAGGTAAGATGGGTGATGTAATCAAAATCCTTCCTTACTCTGGTTTTACTTCAATTCAATCAGAAAATGAAAACTTAGAAGCAAACCTAACTATGGGTTTAAGAGTTGAATCAGATATTACAGAAAGATTCAGTGTTGGACTTGGTTTTAATTATATGAACTTCCAATCAACTGACTTTGCTAATAGTTACTCAAACTATTATAGAACTGGATTCAATTATAATGACTATTCTCAAGCTTATGGGAATGGTAGAGAAGTAGAGTATTCAAACTTATCATTTGAAATTTACTCAAAATACTTCATTACAAAAACTGAAAGATTTAGACCATATATTGGTGGTGGACTTTCATATAATAGATCTCAGTTAAATTATTTAGATAATAGAGATCAACAAATTCAGTATAACTCAGGTTTTAACTCTCAAAGAGTTTATCAATTTGGTGATGAGGAAGTTATCTCTAGCCATATGAAAGTAAACTTAGTTGGTGGTACTGAAATTATTTTTACTAAGAACTTTGGTATGAACCTTGAGCTTCAGTATGCTCGTGGACTTGGTGGAAACTTTGGTAGCGATAATGCTGATATTAACAATGCTCCAGACCAAGACCGTCTACAAGCATTAAGTGATGAGTTAATCGAAGCTAACTTATTTAGTGTATTTGCCGGTGTTCTCGTACTCTTTTAATTAAAAAACATACATCCTCGAATAATGGCCCAAGTATCCCTTGGGCCTTTTTTTTTACTCTATTTTGTCTTTTATAACTTTGTGATAAATTATTAATGTGAATATATTAAAACCAATCCTTATTCTTAGTGCCTTAGTCAGTTATTGTGCTTATGCTCAGAACTGTAATTACAATATCAATGCTTCTAATTTTGTTTCTCAAATTCAAGATAACGAGCAAATTGTAAGTTATCACTTTGAGATACGCAGAGGGAGCAATAGTAATAATTGTCGCACTTTTAGGGCCTATTTTGGTAAGGGAAATGCCAATAGTTACTCTCGTAAAGTTTTTAATGGCAATAAATCAATTAATTATAATATCTACAGTGACTCAGGACTTAATAACGTGGTCAAAGAATATGGAGATGCTAATTTAGGTGAGTATGTTGAGGGTTTTTTACCAAATAGAAACTCTTACTATAGCTTTACTGTTTATATAAGAGTTACCAATTTAAATTCCGTTTTCTCCAATGGTCCTGGTTATTATAATGACCTAATTCCAATTAGCTTTTATGGCCTAAAGTCAAATGGTGATGTGCTTTATCAAAGAACTGCCTATGTGAATATGCAAATTATTATCCCACGCTATGCTGAACTCAGTATTGGGCCCGTTGGTGCTAGTCATGATCCAAGTAATACAAATTACACTATGAACTTTGGAACAATTCAAAATAATGAATCAATGAATGCAAGCCTAATAGTTAAGGGAAATGTTGGCTTTGGTATTTATATGGCCTCAATGAATGGGGGGAAGTTAATTAATAATAATAGCTTTATTAATTACCTTGTTAGTGTGGGTAATTCAAATACTACGAGTTTAAATAATCCTGGTCAGAGTTATTATATGACTCAAAGAAATAATGCGACTTCACAAGCTGGTGAGAGCTTTCCGATTACTGTTCAATTGCAAACTTTAAGCCCTAATGCTGAAAGTGGAAACTACTCTGACGTCATCACAATCACAGTGAACGCTTGGTAGTTTATACCTGAGTGAATCTCTTTTTAATTGCTCCTCTTTAATAAATTGTTAAAATAAATATATGAAATCAGATAATAGAGAAGTTTCGCTTTTTGTAAGTTTAATCTTATTAATTGTTTATTCAGTTAAGGGTGTTGATACTCTTTTTCCAATTGCATTAGTGCTCATGGGTTTTGGAATACTTTTTCCAACTGTTTTTACACCACTTACTATTGTTCTTAAGTTTATTGGACCGAAGATTCAAAAACTAATGAGTCCCATTATGCTTAATCTAATTTATTTTACAATTGTTCTCCCAGTGGGATTATTCCAAAAACTTACTTCATCAACGAAAGAAAATTATATTGTAACTGAGAAAAAAACATTCACTAAAGAGATGTTTGAAAGGCCATTTTAATGGATTTTATTAAAGATATTTGGGCATTTTTAAAAGTTAGAAAAAAGTTTTGGTTATTGCCATTAATTATAGTGCTCTTAACCTTTGGTGGATTAATATTCTTTGTTGGTGGTAGTACTGTTGCTCCATTTATTTACACAATCTTCTAAGTATAAAGGACTATCTTTGTGAGTTTAATTTTAGGTGTTTCATGCTTTTATCACGATAGTGCCGCTGCTTTAATTAAAGATGGTAAAATTATTTATGCCGTTCAAGAAGAAAGATTTACTCGAAAAAAGCATGATCCAAGTTACCCCTTTGAAAGTATAAAATTTATTTTTGATAAATTACAAATAGGTTACGAAGACCTCGATGCTATTGTTTACTATGAAAAACCACTTTTAAAGTTTGAAAGGATTTTACAGCTTATTCATAAGTTTGTGCCACAATCAAGAAAACAATTCTGTGAGTCTATGCCCGTTTGGGTTAAGCAGAAATTATTTTTTAAAAATTACTTTTGGTCTTTAGTTGAAGAGTCTCATGGAGGCAAACTTAAAAAAAGACCTAAGCTTTTATTTTCTGAACATCACCTCTCCCATGCTGCAAGTACTTTTTATCCTAGTGGCTTTGAAAGTGCTGCGATTATGACTCTTGATGGAGTTGGAGAGTGGACTTCACTTGCTCTAGGTGTAGGGCGAGGAAGTGAGATCACTTTTTTGGAACAAATTGAGTTCCCACATTCTTTAGGTATGCTTTATTCTGCTTTTACCTATTTTCTTGGATTTAAAGTAAATTCTGGAGAATATAAATTAATGGGCCTAGCTCCCTATGGTGAAGAGAATTCAGAGCGAACTCAGAATTACGTTAAACTCATTAAAGAGAACCTTATTCATATTCATGACAATGGACACTTTGTTTTAAATTTAGACTTTTTTGATTATCAACACTCAATGCGTATGTGTAATAAAAAGCAATGGGAAAAACTATTTAATATTAAATCTAGGGTTGATGGTGATCCGGTAGGTCTTGATCATATGGATATGGCTCTTGCTATTCAATTAGTTACAGAAGAAGTTGTCCTCAAACTTGCTAAACACTTACAAGAAATGACTGGTGAAGAAAATGTCGTTCTTAGTGGTGGAGTTGCTCTAAACTGTGTGGCCAATGGAAAGCTAAAACGTGCTAACATTTTTAAAAATATTTTTATCCAACCAGCTGCAGGGGATGCAGGTGGTGCTTTAGGGGCTGCCTTAGCTGCTCATTATATTTATGGTGAAAATAAAAGGGATGTGATTTCTTCAAAGTTTGACCATGCCTTTTTAGGACCAGAGTATTCACGTGATGAGATTATCGCTTATATGCAGGCAAATGATATCAGCTACCAAGAATACCAAGAGGGTGACCTTATAAAGGAAGTTGCTAGTCTTATTAATCAAGGTAATGTGATTGGATGGTTTCAAGGAAATATGGAATGGGGTCCACGTGCATTAGGCCATCGTAGTATTATTGCTGATCCACGTAATGTGGATATGCAAAAGCAATTAAATCTAAAAATTAAATATCGTGAAAGCTTTCGTCCTTTTGCACCAATTATGACCGAAAGAGAAAATAAAAAATTCTTTAATGATGATGTTCCAGGACCATATATGCTCTTTGTAAGTCCTTTGGATGAAAAGTATCGCCATGACAAGCCAGCAGGCTATGAGGACTTTGATTTATCAAAGAAATTATATTTTAAAAGAAGTGATTTGCCGGCCATAACTCATATCGATTATTCTGCACGTATCCAAACCGTGAGTCCTAGTAGTGATATTTTAATGCATAATCTTTTGGAAGAGTTTGGAAAACTTAGCGGCTATGAAATTCTCATTAATACAAGTTTTAATGTACGAGGTGAGCCTATTGTTATGAGTCCAAAACAAGCATTTTTATGTTTTATGCATACCGAAATGGATTATCTTGTGCTTGGCAATACTCTTTTAAAGAAAACTGAACAAAAAGACTATGATAATGCCGATGTCTGGCGCAGAGATTTTCAAAAAGATTAGCTAAAACCTCTTCAATTTTGTAAAATATCAAATGTTAATTAATGCTTAATTTAAATCATGGAGTTGAAATGAAGCCTGTTTATTTGGTCAAAGGACTGCGAACCCCTCAAGCGAAATCTGGAACAATATTAAAAGATGTACCACCACCATATTTGGGGCATTATTTAATCCGACAAATGATAGATGAATTTCAAATTCCAAATGATCAAGTTGATGAAGTCATTATAGGTAATACCGGTAACCCCGCAAAGTATCCAAATATAGGAAGAGTAATTGCGCTAGAGGCGGGTTTACATAAGCAGACTAGTGGATATGCTGTGCATAGAAATTGTGCTTCAGGAATGGAAGCTCTTTCTCAGGCGTTTGTAAAAATTGCATTAGGCCGCAGTGATGTTATCTTTGCTGGTGGTGTTGAAAATATGTCTCAGATGCCATTGCTCTTTGGAAAGGAAATGACTGACTTTTTCATCGATATGATGAAAGCAAAAACTCCAGCCGATAAAATTAAAATAGCAACTCAATTTAGAATTCCATATCTGTCCCCAGTAATTGCCATAGAACAAGGTTTAACGGATCCATTTTGTGGAAAGAATATGGGGCAAACTGCAGAGACTATTGCAAAGGAATTTAAGATCACTCGTTTACAACAAGATGAGTTTGCCAATGATTCCCATAGACGTGCAACCATGGCCATGGAGGCAGGGAAATTTACTGAAGAAATTCTACCTCTTATTGCTGGAGACAAATTAGATGTACTTGTAAATGAAGATGTGGGGCCTCGTGCAAATTCAACTATTGAAAAATTAGGTAAATTAAAACCATACTTTGAAAGAAATACAGGAACTGTAACTGTAGGAAATGCATGCCCGATCACTGATGGTGGAAGTATGTGGTTAATGTGTTCAGAAGAAGCGGTTAAAAAATATAATTTAAAACCACAGGCCAGAATGATTGATTTTCATTTCCATGGTCTTGAACCACAAAGAATGGGACTTGGTCCCGTCTTGGCAATGGATGGAGTTTTTAAAAGAACAGGATTGACTTTGGATCAAATGGACTTAGTTGAAATTAATGAAGCATTTGCTGCTCAGGTACTTGGTTGTTTAAAACTTGCAAAAGAAAAAGACTTAGCCAAGCGTTGGGGAATGGATAATCCAATTGGTGAAATTCCATTAGAAAAACTTAATGTAAATGGTGGAGCAATTGCTCTTGGTCACCCTGTTGGTTCTACAGGGTCGCGTTTAGTGGTGACTTTAGCACACGCTTTAAAACAACAGAATAAGAAATACGGTGTGGCCAGCCTATGTATTGGTGGTGGCCAAGGTGGTGCATGTATTATTGAAAACTTGGAAGTTGGAGCTTAGAGATGGAATTAAAGAAGATTACATTAGAAAATAAAGAAGGAATCTATTATTTAGGTTTTGGTAAGTATGAAGAAAAGTCCATGACTGTTCTTGGTGAAGAAACCTTTCAAGAGATGGACTATGCATTTGAAACAATTGCAAATGATAATGGAGCAAAAGGGTTAATCCTTTTCTCACACAAAGAAAATAGCTTCTTAGCTGGAATGGACGTTTCAGTTATTCAAGGCCTTGATAGTGAAGAGAAAGCAATTGAAGGTTGTGAGAGTGTTCATGTTATTTTTAATAAATTAGAAGACTTAAAAGTTCCAACCATGGCCTGTGTGCATGGCATCTGTCTTGGTGGTGGATTAGAAATGATCCTTTGTTGTGATAAAATTATGGCCAGTGATGACTCTAAAACTGCCATAGGGTTACCTGAAGTTATGTTAGGAATTCTACCTGGGTTTGGTGGAACATATAGATTACCTAAGAAAGTAGGCCTACCTAATGCACTTGATATGATCCTTACTGGAAAACAAGTAAGATCTAAGAAAGGTTTAAAAACAGGTCTGGTTGATTTTATGTTACCTAAAGAAAGAATGCTTGAGCTTGCTCCAGAGTATTTAAATAAAAAGTCTGAGCCTAAAAAGTCTTTAACTGAATCATTAACCGATAAAGCTGCTGATAATTTCTTAGCTAGAAAAGTTATCTTTCAAAAAGCTCGTGAAAAAGTATTGAAAACAACAAAAGGTTTTTACCCGGCACCATTGAAAATTTTAGATCATTTAGAAACTAATTATGGAAAGAAAAGAAGCTCTTTTCTAAGTGCGGAAGCGAGAAATTTTGCTGAATTATCACAAACAATTCAATCAAAGAATTTACAACACATCTTCTTCTTACAAGATGCTGCGAAAAAAATTGAAAATAAAGATGAAATCCCAAGTGTTAAAAAAGGTGCTGTTCTTGGTGCTGGAGTTATGGGGGGTGGGATTGCCTGGTTATTTGCAAAAAATGGTCAAGCACCACTTATGAAAGATATTTCGACCAATGGCTTAGAGCTTGGTTTGCAACAAGCAAGTAGTGTTTTTAGAAAACAAGTCAAAAGAAGACGCATGAGTGAAGATGAATTTCAAAGAGTTCAGCGCTCAATTCAACCAACTTTAACTTATGCTGGTTTTAAAAATGCAGACTTAGTTGTAGAGGCCGTTGTTGAGAATATGGGACTTAAAAAGAAAGTTTTTACTGAATTAGAAAAAGAAGTGAGTGAGGATACTTTAATCACTAGTAATACTTCATCATTATCTGTGGAAGAGATGGCCGGTGCTTTAGAAAAGCCAGAGCGTTTTGCGGGATTACACTTTTTTAATCCTGTTAATAAAATGCCTTTAGTGGAAATTATTCGCCACTCTAAAGTAAGCGAAGAAACAATTAATCGCCTTTATAAGTGGTGTCTTGATGTGAAAAAGACTCCCGTGGTTGTCAACGATTGCCCAGGCTTTTTAGTAAATAGAATCCTCGCACCTTTTTTAAATGAAGCCGCTTACCTTTTACAAGAGGGTGTTAGTATTGAAGCCATTGATAAAGCAACGTTAAACTTTGGTATGCCAATGGGAGCTTGTCGTCTTATGGACGAAGTCGGTCTCGATGTTGGTGCCCATGTTGGTGAAATTATGGAAGAGGGGATTGGTGCTCGTATGCGTGCTAATCCAATGAGTAAGGAATTAGTAGATAAAGGACTATTAGGGAAGAAAAATAAGAAAGGCTTTTATCTTTATGATGATGAAGGAAAACAAGGTGAAATTAACCCTGAGGTTCAAAAACTGCTTCCAAGTGAAAAAGTTAAAATGAGTGAAATTGAAATTCAAAAAAGAATGTTCTTACCAATGGTAAATGAAGCTGCATATATTCTTGATGAAAAGATTGTAGATAGTGCTGATACAGTTGATTTAGGTCTTATTTTTGGTATAGGCTTTCCTCCTTTTAGAGGCGGGTTACTTAGATATGCTGATAGTGAAGGTTTAGATAATATTGTAAGTGCAATTAATGAGTTTGCTGATACTGTTGATAAGGATCGCTATGCACTTAGCCCATTCTTAAAAAAGCTAGCAGAGAATAAACAAAAATTTTATGAATTATAAAAAAGATAAGTAGCGAAATGAAACTAAGTTTTTTTCGCTACTTTTTGGCCTTCATTTTTAAATCTAAAACACGTCAAAAATTGCTCTTTATAGCAATTGCTGGTTTGATGCTATCGTCTTTCTCCCTTTTGGTTATTCAATCCATTATGGGAGGCTTACAAAATGGTCTAATTCAAAGATCAAAGAATGTTTTTGGCCATGGGTCAATGGAATTGATCGATGGAGAAAAAAACTATCAAGATCTTTATAAGAAATTACTCGCAAAGAATATTGAGTTCTTTCCTGAATATGAAATAGAATTATTGGCCAAACATTCTAATCAATTATCTCCCGTTATTTTACATGGTGTTGATTTTGATCATGGTATCCCTGAGTTCTTAGTTAAAAAAGATAAAACCGGAATCATTCTTGGAAGTGAACTTGGAAGTTCCTTAAATACTTATTTTGCCAGTATTGTTGAGATGATATCTCCTGCACATGTGGACTATCTCTTTGGTGCTGTTCCTCGCTCAATAACAGAAGAAGTCAGTGATTTTTATATGAGTGAATTAACAGAGATTGATAGTATTCATGCCTGGACTCGTTTAAGCTTAGTTCAGAACCTTATTAGAAAGCGTTTTATCAATCGGGTTATCTTTTATGACCAAAGTAATTTTGAAGCTGCAAAAGAGCTCTTTCCAAATTACCAGTTTTCCACTTGGGAAGAGCGTAATCAATCATTGGTTTGGGCCTTAAAGTTAGAAACTAATGTTATGCTAATGCTCTTTGTTGCCATGAGCTTTCTGGTTGCACTTTGTATTACTAGTGGTTTTATGATTTTCTTTGATAAGGTTAAATTAGATCTACTGTCATTTTGGGTCTTAGGACTTTCTAAAAAAGAAATCTTTTCATTAACCTATCTCTTTACCCACTTTATATCTATTCTCTTTTGCTTAATTGGTCTTGGGATTGGGGCCTTAGTGCTTTATTTGATATCTTCTAATCAGATAAACTTTATGCCAGATTTTTTTGTTGAGCGTAGTATTCCGGTTAAAGTAACGGCCTTGGGTGTTTTAAAGTCTTTCTTTATTCCTTATATTATTGCTACATTATTTGCTCGTAGTTCATTTAAGCTCTTTAAAAAAGAGAATCAATCTTTTCTTAGTGAAATGCGAAAAGTTCTATAGCTAACTAGACTTTTTATAATCAACTTTATAGGCCGCAGACTTATCTAAGCTCTCACGACGCTTATCATATCTCTCTGTTGTCGTAATCTTTGCATGACCAGCAAAGATAGCAACATCTCTGATAGGGGTATTCTGAGTATCTAATAAGTGTGAAATAGCTGTCGCACGAGCAGAATGGGGTGACACTCTCTTATTAATACCTAGTTTTTTTGCATAAGTTTCAAACATGCGATAAACAGTTGAGCCATCAAGCTTTTTCTTACAACGTTTAGTTTTTTGGGATTGTAATAAATAGTCATCTGCTTCAAAGCTAAAACCAAAATTTTGCATATTAAAGACATAATTTTCAATTTCACCAACCAGGAAATTATTTAATGGTAGATGGCGCTCTTTATCTCCCTTACCTTGAATACGAATTACATTATGCCCACGATCGCTATAAAGATCACTCATTTGAATTTGAACTAATTCACTTCGACGAAGACCTAGACTAAAAAGTAGAACCATTGCCATGCGATCCATGCAGCCTTTTGCCTTACTTAAATCAGGTGCATTGATCATTTCAACCACTTCATCATCATCAAAAGCAATTGTTCCTTGATCAGTTCTGACTTTGGGAAGCTTAACCACATCTAGTGGATTATAGTCGATTAACTTTAGACTCATGGCCCATTTAATAAATGAGCGTATCGCCACAAGTTTTCTATTTATGGTGGCAGAGGCGTAACCTTCCTCCATTAGAGCGTCTCGATAATATTGAAAGTGATAGCCTTGAATTTGATTTGGATGGCGAATAACTACATCACCACTTTTTAAAAAATCAAAAAATGATTTTAAGTCATGCAGATAGGCCTTCTGGGTTTCGGGGCTTACAAATTGATGAATAAAATCATTAATAAAATCATTTACTGTATGCTTCTTACCAGCAGCTTCTTCAAACTTCTTGGCCAATTCAGCATTCTTTAAAAGTGTTAATGATTTCGATTTTGTCATGAACTTATTATACCA
The DNA here is from genome assembly GCA_913053615.1 of uncultured Bacteriovoracaceae bacterium. Lineage (GTDB taxonomy): Bacteria > Bdellovibrionota > Bacteriovoracia > Bacteriovoracales > Bacteriovoracaceae > UBA845. Next base: position 10,897 of record CAJXHA010000078.1, read on the forward strand.
AATTCATGACATATATCGAAGCGCGAAAAAACTTTCCTGAATTGGTCGGTCAGGTATTACTTTAGCTTTATATTAGCAAGGCCCGCGAAAGCATTATTCTTCATCTGGGCTTGCGGACGTGGCTTTGATTTACCTTTACCTTTATTTCTCATAGGTTCAGACTGAACACCACTAGCAATGCCCTGGCCATCATCACTTTTACGGCTAAGAGCAATTCTCTTGCGATCAAGATCAACTTCGATAACACGCACTTTAAGTGTTTCTCCAACTTTTAATTGATCCATCGGATTTTCAACAAATTGATCACTGATTTGTGAAATATGGAGTAGACCACTTTCTTTAAGACCAATATCTACAAATGCACCAAAATTTGTAATATTATTAACAACTCCTGTGTACCATTGACCAATTTCAAGATCTTCCATTTTTCGTACATCTTTTCTAAATTCAACCGGAGTAAATTCACTTCTTGGATCTTGTTTAGGTGCACGCAGAGATTTCACAATGTCATCAAAAGTTAATTCACCGATTTTGTCTTTTAGATTTTTATCAGCTGCCAGTTTTGCTTTTACTTCATCATCTTCAACTAGTGACTGAAGAGTTACTTGGTTTTCTTTTGCCCATGCTTCAAGGGTTACATAATTTTCTGGGTGAATAAAAGTTCCATCTAGAGGATGTTCACCATTATAAATTCTTAAAAAACCTGCTGCTTGTTGATAAATTTTATCACTAAAGCGACTTACTTTTAAAAGGTCTTCACGTTTTTTAAAAGCACCTGACTTTTCACGAGTCTTTACAATATTTTCAGCAACAGTAGGGCCGATTCCTGAGATATATGAAAGTAGAGGAGCACTGGCAGTATTTAAGTCAACTCCAACATAGTTCACACAATCTTCAACCACAGCACCAAGTGTTTTCTTTAAGCGTACTTGATTAACATCATGTTGATATTGACCAACTCCAATACTCTTGGGATCAATTTTTACTAGCTCTGCCAGTGGGTCTTGAAACCTTCTGGCAATAGAGATCGCTCCACGAACTGTAACATCTTTATCTGGGAATTCTTTTCTTGCAATATCACTCGCTGAATAAATCGAAGCACCACTTTCATTAATCATAGTTGCTTTAACTTTTCCATCTTTTACACATTGAAGATTAGTTTCAACAAAATCTAATGTTTCACGTCCATTAGTTCCATTTCCAATAGCAATATATTCAATATTAAAAGCTTCAACTAGTTTTTCTAAGATTATTTTTGAGCCCGCTTCATCAAATTTGGGAGCGAAAGGGTAGATAACATGATCGCCAACAAACTTACCTGTCTCATCAATAACAACTATCTTACAACCAGTTCTGATTCCTGGGTCGATTCCAAGCACCGCATGACTTCCGAGGTAAGGTTGTAGAAGAAGGTTTTTTAAATTAACACCAAATACATCAATAGCTGCTGCATCAGCACCTTTTTTCAGTTCACCCTTAAGTTCTAAATCAAGGCTTGTTG
>CAJXHA010000079.1 GCA_913053615.1 uncultured Bacteriovoracaceae bacterium
TAAATTATTTAATCGTGGCGAGGCCATCGTTGATTATGTTATTGGAGAGTTTTACTGGAGAGTGAAAGTTGGGGAAAGAGTACGCATGTATGACTTCATCGCTCCTCCATATATGATTTCCAAGGAAGAGGGTAGTGGTGAAATCAATTGGTCACAATCTATTTATTTAGAAAAAGAAAGAGTCGCTGCCATTTTTAATATGGATGAAGCTGATCTCCCAATACAAAGTGGCGTCGCGGCTAATCAACCATCTGCACTTAAAAAGCAATTAAAAGAAGTTTTTAAACTTGCTTTTTACACTGTATCTTTTTGTTTCCTATTGCATGTATTATTCTTTTTCTTTAGAGGGAATGAAACACTGCTGGACTATAAGTACTTCCCTGCAAAAAAATATAATAGAAGCACCATGAGTGGAAAATACGAAGAGATAAAAAGTAATGAGTTCGAAATTAGAGGTGATAATAAGAACTTATCCATCGAGCTTAATTCAAATGTATCAAATAGTTGGTTGTTTCTTGATATTATGATGGTTAATAAGAGTACTGGTGAGGCCATACCATTGCCAATTGAAGTTTCATATTACTTTGGCTCAGATTGGAGTGAGGGCTCGAGGACGACAACAAAGTACGAATTTAATATACCAAAAGGAATCTACTACTTAATGATTGAACCTTCTACCGGAGGGAGAACCATCGTTAATCAATATGCAAGAGTAAAGCTAAAGTCTGATGTGATTATCTTTAATAATCTTTATTGGTTATTAGGACTTTCCATTATTCCAATATTCTTTGTTGGTATTAGATCTAGGTCTTTTGAAGTCCAACGCTGGTCTAATTCTTCTGAAAACCCTTATGAGACGGAGGACTAATGAGAGTATTATATTTGGGAATTGCAATTTATTTTTCATTAATAACAATTATGGGAAAGCCCTTTTGGTCACCTTCGTATAAAAGGGCTAAAGCTCAAAGAAGTAAAACATATAGGTATTATCATAAATAAGGAGGCCATATGGATGGTTTAATTAATATTACAAATATTCTTTCAGTTATTATTTACTCACTCATTGGATGTGTTGTATTTGCACTTGCATTTAAGGTTCTTGATATCTTAACTCCAAATGATATGTGGACTGAGATTTTAGAAGAACACAATAATGCACTTGCAATAATTATTGGTGCAGTTGCAATTGGTCTTGCTATTATTATTTCGGCAGCAATTAGAGGCTAAATGTCATTTGCTTTACTTATATCTGTTGCCATTATTGCAACCTGTGGACTGGTATATGAATTAATTGCTGGTGCACTTGCGAGTTATCTTTTAGGTGATTCGGTTACCCAATTCTCATTAATTATCGGTGTCTACCTTTTCTCAATGGGGGTAGGATCTTTTTTATCTAAGTATATAAATAAAAAATTACTTTCAACATTCATTACCATTGAATTCTTAGTTGGTATTGTAGGCGGAGTTAGTGCCACTGTACTCTTTATTGCTTTTGAGTATGTTAGTTATTTTAAATTACTATTATTCCTTTTTGTTTTTATTATTGGAACCTTTGTGGGTTTAGAGATTCCATTACTCATGAGAATTTTAAAAGATCGCTATGAGTTTAAAGATCTTGTTTCTAAAATATTTACTGTGGATTATATTGGTGCACTATTTGCCTCAGTCGCTTTTCCACTCTTTCTCGCTCCACAATTGGGCTTAATGCGAACAGCTTTTTTATTTGGTATGTTTAATATTGCAGTCGGCTTATGGACACTTTATCTTTTTCGAAAAGAAATGCCTGATTATCACTTAAAAAAGAGTTTTGGAGTTTTGTCCATTTTTTTATTGGTGGGTGGATTTATCTATTCTGATAAATTATTGCAATTTGCTGAATCTAATAAATACGCAGACCCCATTATTTTTCAAAAAAAATCTCCTTATCAAAAGCTAGTTCTGACTTATGGTAATGATTTAAAGTTATTCATTAATGGTAATTTACAATTCAGCTCAATGGATGAATATCGTTATCATGAAGCATTGATTCATCCCGCTATGCTTTCTCATAATAATCCTCGAAGTGTACTTGTGCTCGGAGGGGGAGATGGATTTGCAGTTAGGGAAATCTTAAAACATAAAAGTGTTGAGAGGGTAAGACTAGTCGATCTTGATCCTCTAATGACAAAGATCTTTTCAACAAACCCAAGACTAACGCAAATGAACGAAAATTCTTTAAGCTCAGATAAAGTTGAAGTTATAAATGATGACGCTTTTGTATGGTTAAAGACTAAGAATAAAGAACAATACGATTTAATTATTATTGATTTTCCTGATCCCTCAAATTTCTCACTTGGTAAGCTTTATTCAGAGACATTTTATAAGCTAGTTGCAAGGGCATTAAAAGAGCATGGAAGACTTGCGGTTCAAAGTACATCTCCCTATTTTGCCAGAAAGTCCTATTGGTGTATAGGCCAAACCATGGAAGCTGTTGGTTTAAAGATAAAGCCTTACCATGCTTATATCCCTTCGTTTGGAGAGTGGGGATACTTTCTTGGAGCAAAAGAGAATTTTGGTATCTCAAATAAGTTAATAAAAGGCTTGAAGTTTATAAATACAGATGTGTTAAGTAATATGTTTATTTTCCCCCCCGATATGAGTCGGGTAAAAACTGAGGTGAATAAGCTTAATAATCAAATTTTAGTTCGTTACTTTGAAGATGAATGGTCCCAGTATTAATATAAATCGTCGAAAATTACTCTTAGGAGCAGGTGCTATCGCTATCTCTAGCTTAGTGGGGTTTCGCAAGCTTAAAGAAGTTTGGCAAAGAAAAAAATACTTCGGAGAAGTCTCTGGTGCAAACTTTGCAAGAGGCCACCAGCTACGAGATCCAAAATTTCCTAAACCTAATAAGCAAAAGCAAACTAAGACACTTATTATTGGTGCTGGTGTATCTGGGTTAAGTGCTGCCTATCACTTAAAAAAATGGGGCTTAGACTTTGATGTGATTGAACTTGATTTTAAGGCGGGGGGAAATAGCTCATTTGATTCTAATAGTTCAGGTACTTATCCCCAGGGAGCTCATTACTTACCAATTCCAAATTCAGATTTAATTGAGTTAAAGGAGTTCTTACAGTCCATTGGTGTTATTACCAATAAGAATATAGAAAGACCGGAGTATAATCCTGAATACTTATGTCATGATCTAAAAGATAGGCTTTACTTACATGGAAAGTGGCAAGAAGGTCTTGTTCCTCAAAAAGGCTTAACAGATAAAGATGAAAGTGAAATTGAGCACTTTTATAAACTTATGGAGCAATTTAAAAACTCTATCGGTAGAGATGGAAAGAGAGCTTTTACTATTCCATTAAAAAACTCTTCTGATGATCCTGAGTTCTTAGAACTCGATAAGATAACAATGTTAGAATTTATGCAAAAGCATGGATTTCAATCAAGTTATCTAAAGTGGTATGTGAATTATTGTTGTCGCGATGATTATGGTGCTGGAGTTAAAGAAGTTAGTGCTTGGGCAGGTATTCATTACTTTGCTGCTAGGACCGAAGAAGAGGTTCTCACCTGGCCTAATGGAAATGGCTTTTTATTAAATGGCCTTTATGAAAAGGTAGCGGAACATGTGCAATTAAACTCCATTTTGTTTAATGTTGAAAAAAAACAAAGTGGTTTAGAGGCCAGTGTTTTTAATTTTAAAACAAATGAATCTATTTTATACCAAGTTGAAAATATTGTTTATGCAGCCCCTCTCTTTAGTGCTAAGAATATTTTTAAGTTTCCTAGCTTTCAAAATTATATCCAAGACATTAATAAAAAATATGTTCCATGGATGGTCGCCAATATTCAAGTGAAAGCAGATTATAATTGGGGTAATTTAGAACTGGCCTGGGATAATGTTAATTATCATGGTACAAGTCTAGGTTATGTAAATTCAAAGCATCAGTCATTAAAACAAGTTAATGAATTACTTACGATCACACAATACTGGGATCTTATGCATGAGTATGGTGCTAAAGCGCGCTTAAAAGCTTTAACCACCACTCATGGTGAATGGTGTGAAAAAGTCATCAGAGAGCTAGAGCTTACTCATCCAAATATCTCTGATGCAATTGAGAAAATTGACATTTCTCTTTGGGGACATGCCATGGTTATTCCTCGAACTGGTTTTAGAACTGAAGCCCCATTTGAGATGGATGAAGAAAGTATATACTTTGTTCATACTGATAAAAATTGTGTCTCAATTTTTGAAGAGGCCTTTTATAATGGCTTACTTGCTTCACAAAAAATTAAAGAAAAGAGTAATTAAATGAAAGATAAATTGCCTTGGATTCATAATGCTAAGTATGATCTCTCTTTCTTCTTTCTTCCAAGTGCAATATCAATTCTTATCGTTCTATTTCTTGATTTTTGGAATAAACTTCCAAAGTCAGATAATAATTGGAACTGGTTACTTTTAGTTGTTTTAGTTGATGTTGCTCATGTATGGGCAACTCTTTTTAGAACTTACTTAAATAAGGAAGCGTTAAGTAGATTTAAAAAGTATTTGGTCTTTTACCCTCTAATTTCCTTTCTCTTTTTAAGTACTCTGTACTTGTATTCTCCTTTTCTTTTTTGGCGAGTAATGGCGTATTTGGCCTTATTTCACTTTATGCGACAACAAGTTGGATTCTTGGCCATTTATCTTAGAAACTACTCACCACAAAGTTTTCATCGAAGAATATCGACCATATATATTTGGCTTTGTATGTTAGTGCCAGTTTTAGATTGGCACACAAGAAAGAGAGAGTTTTCTTGGTTTATCAAGGGAGACTTTTTCTTTTTGGATATGAATATTGTCGAGTTCTTATGGATCAGCTTTGCTATCTTATCAATAGTTTATATTTTATTTGAACTTATTAATTATAAGAAATCAAAACTCTTAGCAAACTTGCATATTCTTCTGACTTTTCTTATTTGGGCAGGTGGAATCTCTTACCTTAATAATGATTTTGCTTTTAGTATTACTAATATTATCCACCATGGATTCCCATATTTAGCTTTAATATGGATAAGTAGTTTATACCAGACGAATTATCAGACATTATTTCCTAAGATAAAATTTAATAGTCAGGGATCTCTTTTTAAGAGAGTCTTAATATTTATAATGGTAATTTTCTTACTTGCTATAATTGAAGAAATTTTGTGGGATAAGTTTTTATGGCATGAGCGCGAAGGCTTCTTATTCTTCTCAGACTATGTGGACATCGCCAATCCTTTACTTGCCTTTCTAGTAGGCTTTCTCGCAACACCACAAGTGACTCACTACCTCTTAGATGGAGTCATTTGGAAGCGTGAAAATAAATTAGAAGAATTTAAGTTTTAGTTAGTAATTCCAAATACTTTATGCAAGCAGCTAAAATTCTTATTCCTGTCCACTTGCTGAGCTAAATAGTCCTTGTTAATATGACTTAGGATAATTTATGCAAGATTTACTTAATTCATATTTTCTTGGTACGACACAAGAAAAATTACAAATTTTAAATGGCTTAATTCAAGAAAAAAATATTAAGTTTCTATTTAAAATATTCAGTGTTTCAGATACAGACGAAAAAAAACTAATTCTTGAATGCTTAGATCAAGGTGATTTAAACGGTGAGTTTAAAGCAATCTATTTAGAGGCGATGCGCACCAACTCTAGTGAGCTTTTTTCGTTTATGGCACATACTAGGCAATATCCTAAAAGTTTTTTCACCGAAGCTGAGTATAACCAAATGGTTTTAAAGGCCTTATTTGTAGATATTAGTGTTCAGAAAATTATTGGTATAAAAGAAAGAAAGAATACAAAGTTAAATACTATGATTAATGACTATATAGAAGAAAGGGAACTTGCAAATCGCTCTCTTCCAATAGGTGTCGAAGAATATAATAATTTAGGAGACTGAAGATGAAAATGTTTGATCCACATATACACATGACAAGTAGAACTACAGATGATTATCAAGCAATGGCAAATGCTGGAGTGAATGCTGTAATCGAGCCGGCTTTTTGGATGGGGCAGCCCCGTACAAATGCAGGAACATATGAAGATTATTTTATGTCTATTGTCGAATGGGAACGTTTTCGAGCTAAGCAATTTGGTATCCATCATTTTGCTACGATTGCACTTAATCCTAAAGAGGCAAATAACTTATACCTTGCAGATGATGTCATTAAAATGATGCCAAGATTTCTGGTAAAAGAAAGTGTCGTCGCAGTTGGCGAAATTGGACTTGATGATCAAAGTGATCTGGAAGAAAAGTACTTTGCAATTCAATGTGAGATGGCAAAGGAATATAACCTACCTATTTTAGTTCATACACCTCATCGTGATAAGAAGCAGGGAACTCAAAGGTGTCTTGATATCGTAAAAGAGTCAAAAATTAATCCAGAAATGGTCTTAATCGATCATAATAACGAGCAAACAATTAAAGGCGTGAGAGATCGTGGGCATTGGGCCGGACATTCCATTTACCCATTTACTAAAATGGATAGTGAGAGAATGTGTGCGATTGTAAAAGAATTTGGAAGCGAAAAAATTATAATTAATAGTGCTGCTGATTGGGGAGTTAGTGATCCACTAATGGTTCCTAAAACAGTTAAAGTTATGCTTAATGAGGGTGTTTCTGAAGGTACTGTGTCAGAGATCGTTTGGGATAACCCATATAATTTCTTTAATCAATCTGGAAAACTTGAGAAATTATTAATAAATGATCGTCCAAGTATAAATCAATCACAATTATTTGAAGGAAATTCTGTTCTTAGAGGACAAGATCCTATTATACAAGAATGAAACGAGTTCTAGTTCTTAATATTGTTGCACTTTCTAAGAATCTAATTGGCGATGATACTCCTTTTATCAACTCCTTAATCGAAAAAGGACACTTAGGAATTATCAATCACACAGATCCTGCAGTAACTTGTTCTGTGCAATCAAGTTTACTTACCGGCTCAAAGGTTAGTGAGCACGGTATTGTAGGTAATGGTTGGTATAACCGTGAATTGTCCGAAATTATGTTTTGGAAACAAAGTAATCACCTTGTGAGAGGAGAGATGCTTTGGGATGCTGCTAAAATTAAGAACAAAGCTTTTAGCTGTGCTCAATTATTTTGGTGGTATAATATGTATAATACTGCTGACTGGTCAGTCACACCTAGACCTTTATATCCAGCAGATGGTCAGAAAATTCCTGATATTTATGCCTCAAGTGATGAACTTCGTTTTGAACTTACAGAGAAGCTTGGTCGCTTTCCTTTATTTAATTTCTGGGGACCAACTGCTAATATGAAAAGCAGTAAGTGGATAGCTGACTGTGCTATTCATATTGAGAAAACTCGCAAGCCAACATTGAATTTAGTGTATCTACCTCACTTGGATTATTGCTTACAAAAATTTGGACCCAATTCTCCTAAAGTAAAAAAAGAGGTAAAGGCCATTGATGAATTAACAAAGTATATCTGTGAAAACATAAAAGTCGATGAAGTGGTCATTCTATCTGAATACTCTATTAGTGAAGTTGACCAAGTTATTTATCCAAATCGCGAATTGAGAAAACTTGGCCTATTAGGATTAAAAAAAGAATTTCATTATGAAATGTTAGATGCTGGTAGGTCAGATTGTTTTGCTGTATGTGATCATCAAATTGCTCATTTATACTGTAAAGACAATTATAAAGACAAGGTTATTAAGCACTTTCAAAATAATCCATTAGTTGAAAAAGTTCTTTATGGTAATCAATTAAAAGATTTTGCTTTAAACCACGAGCGAGCAGGAGATATTGTTCTCATAGCGAAAAATAATGCTTGGTTTAGTTATTACTTTTGGGAAGATGATAATAAGGCACCAGACTATGCCCGAACAGTGGATATACATCGAAAGCCTGGTTACGATCCTGTAGAACTTTTTATCAATCCTAAGTTAAAATTAGCAAAGCTTAGAATTATTTGGAAGGTGATAAAAAAGAAACTAGGCTTTCGCCAACTTTTAGATGTGATTCCACTGGATGCCACACTGGTTAAGGGTTCTCATGGGGCAATGCCAGCGAAGGGGTCTGAGCCCGTTTTTATTTCATCTCAATCAATTGATTCCATTCCAGCTGAAAAAGTTAAAGAAAAAATTCTTGAAATAATATTTAATTAAGTTCCTGCAATTTTTCTTTGAAAAAATAAAGTGAATATAAATAAAGCAAGTAATGCAAGTAGCCACTCAATTCGATCATCTACAATTATAAGGGCGTCTATTAAGACCATAGCAGCAATAGAATTGGTCACAAATTTACCTATTTGCTTATTTGAAAGTAGAAATAGATTATATAAATTCCAGGCCGAGAGGGATGCTAGTATTAGAAAACTAAACATACTTTGCTTGGTTATAATAAATAAAAAGATAGGGGCCAAGAGGTAAAATACTTTTGGAATTAATTTTATTTGATAATCTTTGGTGTGTTCAAATTTTGCACAGTAAGTAAGTGCACCTGTATAGGCGACATAGGTTAGAATTAAAAAGAGCGAATTAAGAGAAAGATCTACCTTATAAAGAGCACTCGCACTTAGAATTAAAAAACTGCGACAAAGACCCATGAGTATTGGTGAGAAAACATTCTCCTTATGATCCACATTATACCAAGTTATAAAACCCAGTAAAATTAAAGGATAGATAAGAGCGTAGATACTAGCATGATTAATATTAATAGCTATAACGTAGAAGATAAATGCTAGTATGAATAGACTATATTGAATCAATTTGACTTGTTTTAAGCTAACAACTCCTTTGACTAGTGGTCGACTATTCTTATGGTCCATGTCCCATTTATAATCACAAATATCATTCATATACATTCCAGCAAGGTAAAAACAAGCACCGGATAAAATCATGAGAACTGTAGTTATAGAAATCGTCTCTAGAGAAACTAAAGCAATACCGAGTAAGACATTAGAAATAACCGTTGGAATATTAGAAATACGTCCTAGTTCTAGATAGGGTTTTAATTTAAAAGTGCCTGTAGCCATTCTAATTCTCGCTTAATATTATCATTTATACTCTCTAACTTATACTTTTGTGGCAGAACATTAAAGGTATAAGTTTCTACTTCAAGTAATGAGGACTTCTTTTCTTTTTTTAAATAAGCTGTAATTTCTTTTATAAAATTATTTGTTCCTACAAAGGGAGTTAACTTATCCATGAATATAGGGACATGGAAATGAACTCTAAACTCATAGACTTCATTTGTTCGAGGCAGTTCATCAATATCAGCATATGACTTAATTAATTTATTTGATTCTATATCTCTCATAGCAATTTGATGTAGGTACACACCATCAATAAAAGGACTTATCTCTTTGTGAAAATCATTTGAAGTGCCTTGGAAGCTAAGGCCACTACTAATTTGATACTTAAGTATCTTAATTCCAGCAGCTTCAATTCTTTGAATTGAGCTTATTTGGTCTTCGAACATGACTGCAAAGTGACATGTATCATAACAAATACCAATACTCTCTTTACTTAATTTTATTGGATCAAGAATATTATTAAAGAAGTTTAAAACATCTTCTGTATTTTCTAGATAACACCCTGGCTCAGGTTCAAGAGCAAGAGTGATATCTGTTTTATGAACTCTATTAACCTCTTTTAGGTATTGAGTAATTTCTTGTAGATTTAAAACTGCACAATCTAGTTTCTGCTTATCTTGAAAATCCTCTTTCCAACCAATAGGTACGGTACTTATTGTACAATTTGCTTGCGTGTTCACTGCAATTATAAAATCAATAATATCTTTTGTGTACTGAACACGTTCAGTTTGACTCCAGTCTGGTAGATAAACATTCTTTTTTACTTCTGTCTGATGAAAATCACCGTAAGGAAATGCATTAATGGTACTAATAAAGTAATTATTTTCACTAAGCCACGCTTTAAACTTCTGAGTGTCTTTTAAGGCTTCACCTACGGCCTTAGCACTTAAACGTAGTCCAATTCCTTTTTCAAATGATGGAAAGTGTTCATAGATTTTCTTAGTATTTACTTTTAGTGATTCAAATACATTTTTCCAGCTCTCACCGGGATGAATATTAGTACAATAGCAAAGATCAAAGTTAGTTCTCGAACTTCTAATTTTCACTGTTTAAAACTTCCGAAATTATTTCTAGATACATTTGGCAATCAATATCAGAGTGGTTTTTAAAAAGTGCAATGTCGTACAAAAGAGGAATTGAGAGTTTCCCACCTAGGTGAGCTTTGAAATCATTCAGTGACTCCATGAGAATTGAATGATCAATTTTTTCTAAGATTGATTTATGCCTAAATAATCCAATCTTTTCTATAAGAGTTATAATCTGCTCTTTTAAATCACTTTTTAAATAACCTTTTTTATATGCATACAGAGTATCAAGGTACATACCGATACCAACTGCTTCTCCATGACGAAGTTCAAAACCACTTAAACTTTCAAGACTATGGGCCAACCAATGACCATAATCTAATGGGCGAGAGCTGCCTTTTTCAAAAGGATCTCCACTCTTGGCAAAGTGTTCTGTATGTAACTTCGCTGTTGTTTCAATTAAATATTGTACTTCTTTTTTCTTTCTCGAGATTAATTCTTCAGAGTTTGATTCTATCCATTTAAAAAAATCCTTATCTTTAATAAGGGAGATCTTTATTGCTTCAGCATATCCACTTGTGTAATCTCTTGACTCTAATGTTTCTAAAAAAGAGAAATCATTTATGATAAGTTCTGGTACAGAAAAAGTACCAATAAAGTTTTTCTTTCCTTGAAAGTTAACTCCATTTTTAACTCCAATCGCGGCATCATTTTGAGCTAAGACAGTTGTTGGTATACGAATATGTTTAATACCTCTATGAGCAGTACTTGCAATTAAGCCTGCAACATCATTAGTCGACCCTCCACCGATAGACATAATAAATGAGTGACGATCAATCTCTCTATCTTTAATTAATTCATAAGCATTGGAAAGTGTCTCAAAACTATTCTTTGATTTCTCGCCAGGTAGAAGAGTGTAGAAGTCTAAAAGTTTTATATTAAGTTGGTGATGCTCAAAGTACCTTGTTAGTTTAGTATAAAGAGATGGATAAAGTTTATTTACATATTCATCGATAATAACTAAGCATTTGCGTTGCTCAGTTATCTCCTGTTCATTTAAGTAATTTTTTAAAATATCATTATCTAACTCGTAAAATTTTTGAGTGTAATAAATAGAATAAGAATAGTGAAAATTGAATGAACATGTATGCATATAAGATATAAAATTATCAATACTTACTAGATGTATCAACATTTATAAGTTAGATATTTATTCTTTGTAATATCAGTATGATAGAGTTGTTTGTCTTAATAATTCAATGAAGTACTACCACTTATGAACTACATCTTTAACATGCTTAATCCTCTATATCATGTGACTTAAATGTGTAGATTTCTACAAATTTAATAAGCAATCTGTGCAGGTTAAATTTATAAATTCATATAAAATATTTCTAGAGTTTAATAGGAGCGTTTTTTCATGAATTTAGAAATCTTTTTAAATCAATGGGGAGAATCAGCCAGAACAAGCTTAGGTTTTTTCTGGATGGCATTCTGGGCATTTGGACTTGGCTATCTTATAAGTAGTCTTATTCAACTTTATGTCTCTGAAGAAAAAATGCATAAATTAATGGGTAAAAACCAAGTAAAGGCCGTAGGGATTTCTACTTTTTTTGGCTTTATTTCTAGTTCGTGTTCTTTTGCTGCTTTATCTACCTCTAGAGCTTTATTTGCAAAAGGTGCAAGTCTAATTTCATCACTTGCATTTTTACTTGCTTCAACAAACCTTGTGGTTGAGCTTGGTATTGTCATTTCTTTATTTTTATCATGGCAATTTGTAGTGGGGGAATATATTGGAGGAATCTTATTAATTTTCTTTATGGCAATCGTAGTTAAGTTTACTGCACCAAGTGATTTAATAAGAAAGACTCGTGAAAAACTAAAAGCTGATAACTCTAAAGATACAAATAAGACAGTTACACTTAATATGATTTTAAAAAAGTATATCATGGAATGGAAAATGGTGTGGAAAGATGTACTTATTGGATTCACTGTTGCTGGTGTAATTGCTAGTTTTGTTCCAAAATCTTTCTTTGCTACATTATTTGTCGGTATTGAAAATGGAAATAATTTAGGATTTGTTGAAATTCTTTTACATACAATTACAGGCCCTATTGCAGCTTTTTTCACTTTCATAGGTTCGATGGGAAATATACCTTTAGCCACAGTACTCTTTTCTAATGGAGTAAGCTTTGCTGGAGTTATGGCATTTATTTTTA
>CAJXHA010000080.1 GCA_913053615.1 uncultured Bacteriovoracaceae bacterium
CAACCTACCAAATAATGCATTAAGATTAATTGGTTAATAAAAATTAGAGAGACGGGGAAGTGTGAATAACTTCCCCACAAAAAATAGTGGTGTAACAATAGTTATTCCAGTCTTAAGCCCCGTCTCTCTAGTTAGTTTCGATTACTACTAGAGAGACGTATTAAGAATGTGAATATTAATTATTGAGGATTGAATGAACCAAAGAAATGCAAACACATTAAAGAAAAATAAATCTAAGTGGGCAATCTTTAGTTTAATTAACAATACTAAAATTAATGAATCACAAATTATGGGCTGGAGAATTGTTGCTGGAAAAAAAGTTACAACTAGTATTTTTATAAGAGTGATAAGAAAGTTTAGAAACGAGTTTGTAGTGCGAGCTGTGAGTGATAAAGAAAAGAATGTGCTAAGTAACTTGTTAGCTAGCTCAGGGACTCTAAACTTCTATCTTGTGAACGATATGGTACTCTTTCAAAGTCAGGTTAAGCATATCGATCCAAACGGGGACTTTGTTTTTAATATCCCTGAAATGATTGCTCAAATTGATCGTCGTAAACATATGCGATTGTTTTTAGATGAATCAGTTAAAGCTCTTAGTGTTTTCTATAAAGAAAATCATGGACACAAAGTAGCAAAGCAACAATTTCAAAAAGAGTGTTTTGACATAAGTGCCGGAGGATTATCTTTTTTCATTTCGAGAGCAGAATCTAAGTTCTTTGAAATGGGAGATAGAATTGATTTAATTAAAATCAGACTAGATAATAATTGGGTTAATGTTAAAGGTGATGTGGTAAATGTACTTGATGTCGAGCCAGATGAGCGAAATAAGCTTCATTACAAGGCAAAAAAAGTATGTATTAAGTACTATGACACTTCTGAAAAAGCTCGCAAAGAAATTGATGACTTTGTTTTTCAACATATCGATTTAGAGGAAGCCATCTAGATAGACTATTAGTATTCTTAATATTATAGTTTAATTATGAAATTATCCTCAATATCAGATGTTCATTTATCTCCTTCATATCCAGAAAGATTCAAATTATTTTCTCAATTTATAAGTTCTAAAGAGGTTCAAGAATCAGATATAGTTGTTCTCTTGGGTGATATATTCGATATAATGGTCGGAAATAAAAAGCAGTATATAAACGCTTATCAAGAATATTTCAATCAATTAGGTGGATTACTTGAAGCTGATAAAAAGATTTTTATTGTTGAGGGTAATCATGACTTTCATACTGGTGAAGTATATCATTACTACTTTAAAAAAAATCATCCAGATAAAATACATAATTATCAACATATAAAGTCACATAAGGTAATTTCAGTAAATAATAAGAAAGTATACTTGGGCCATGGAGATGTATTAGATTATAAAAATGAGGCCTACAAAAGATGGAAGAGTATTTATAGTTCTAAATTATTTAAAGTAATAACAAATATTCTTATTCCTTATAAACTGGTTGATCATTTAGGGCATAGAGCATCAAAAAACTCAAAAAAACGCTCAAGAGATACATTTAATTATGAGGCATCAAAAGACCTATATAGAGAAGGGTTTGTGAATATGCTTCAAGAATATGACTTTGATATTGCTTTAACAGGACATACTCATATTAAAGAAGACTATATTAAGGATGGGAAAAAACTTTTAAATAATGGTTTTTTCCCTCAGACTAAATCTTTTATTTACTTAGACGAAAACAATGAGAGTCTAATCACACTAGAGGAGTCATTGAAGTAATCTCTTCTTTGATCTTATCCCCATTAATATAATTAACTTTTGAGTGTGTTCTATTATCATCTACATCTTTTTCTACTTTAATTAGAATATCAGAAAATTGTGCGATTTGAGGAAGGTGTGTAATGGCTATTACCTGAGATTTCTTACTAACTTCTTTCAATGTTTTTCCGATTGTAAATGCTGTTTCACCACCCATACCAGCATCGATTTCATCAAAAAGAAAAATAGATACAGTATCATTTGCTGAAACAACTTGTTTAAATGCTAATAAAATTCGAGACAACTCCCCGCCTGATGCAATTTCTTTAACTTTAAAAAAACCTTCACCTGGGTTTGTTTCTGCTATAAAGCTTAATCCTGTAATCCCCTCTCTTCCAAGTGTGCTGTTTTTAACAAGCTCAAATTTCATCTGAGCTCCATTCATCTTAAGAGCTTGAACTGTTTTCGTAAGTTCGTCAGAAAGAGACTTGGCACCATTAACACGTTTATTGTGCAGGTCCGAAGCTTGTTGGAATAACTCATTTGTTATCGTTTCAATTTTATCTTTTAGTAGGTTGATTTCACTGTCTACTTGATCAAGGTTTACACTTTCTTTTTCAAGGTTTGTTTTCTTTGTAACTAGTCCTTCAGTGTCAGTATTATATTTACGCTTAAGCTTAGTATATAAGTCTAACCTGGTTAAAACCTCATCAATGTCTATATCTAAATCATCAAGAGATACTTCTTTATTTAAAGAGTAGCTTAGGTCTCTTATTGTTTCGTTTAGTGATGCAACTTGGTCTAAGGCCTCTTCTGATATACCTTTTAAACCAAGTATTTTCTTATTTAAGCTTGAACTTAGGCTTAAAAGACCAGCTTGTTCATCATTTCCCTCAAAGAGTTCATTGATGATATTTATATTCTTAGTGTTTTCTTCCTGATCAAGAACTTTTTCTTTTTGCTTGATTAAACTCATTTCATCTTCAACTGATGGGTCTAGGTCATGCATTTCTTTTAATTGAAAATTAATGAATTCTTTGTGTTGAATAAGGTTATTTTGCTTTTCAACTAATGTCGCTAATTGATTATTAAGCATTGTATATTCATCAAATTTAGTTTGATAAGTTGCTACAAGAGAATTATTTTTACAGTACTCATCTAGAAGCCTTAGCTGGTATTTCTCACTAAATAGTTTTTGGTTTTCAAATTGTCCAACTAGGTCAATGTATCTTTTAGCAAGGTCTGTCAGTGTATTAATTGAACATTGTTGAAAGTTTACATACGCCTTTGATTTTCCATTGGGGTATAGAACTCTTTTGATGACAACTTCATCTTCGTAAGGAAGATCTAGTTGAAAAAAGAAGTCTTTGATTTTTGTATCTTGTACATTAAAAATCGCTTCGATGATAGAGAAGTCTGCACCTTTACGGATTAATTTCTTATCAGCACGAGAACCAAAGATTAAGTTAAGTGCATCAAGGATTAAACTTTTCCCAGACCCTGTTTCTCCAATTATTGAATTAAAGCCCTTTTCAAACTTTATATTTTGATCAGTAAATGTAGCAAAATTTTTAATCTTTAAAGACTCTAGTAGTAAAGCTTTTTTCATATCTCTCGCCTTCCGTGTACAAATTTTTCTTTTAGTGTGTGAAAATATGTTTTATCGTTATTCTTTATCAAAGTTATTGATCTCTTAGTATCTTTCTCAATATATACCTCACAACCCTTATCGAACTCAATAGTATTTTGTCCGTCTAATGTAAGTGTAATGGTAGGTGTTTGATCTATAAGTTTTATCGATAATCTTGAGTTTTCGTTAACAACAATGGGACGATGAGTGAGTGAGTGTGGACAAATTGGTGTCAATAACAATGCTGATACACTTGGATGTACTATTGGACCACCAGCTGCGAGTGAATATGCAGTAGAGCCCATGGTTGTACTTATTATTAAACCATCACCAGATAAATCATAAATATGCTCGCCATCTGCCTCAACGCAAATTGTAAACATTCTAGCAATGTCATTCTTACTAAAAACTACATCATTAAAGAAAAGCTTTTCATCTCCTTTTGATGTTTTCACACTAAATAAGTGCTTCTTAAAAGTAGAGTACTTACCTGCAAGTACTAGAGATAGCTTTTCGTAAAAATCTTGTTTTGAAAATTCAGCGATAAAACCTAAGCGACCAAGGTTAACACCCATTATTGGAATCGAAGAACTGGCTTTGCGGCACACACCTAAGAGTGTACCATCACCACCCATAGATATTATTAAATCATTTTGTTTATAAAGTTCCTCATCAGCTAAAAAGTTAATTTCATTTATTTTTTTAGACGAAAATAATTTTGCAAAACGTTCTTTTTCTCTTTCACTAAAAAAAACATTTTTCTTTCTGCGTTTCAGCCATCTTAAAAGGTTGGATACAACATTTTCTAAGTCATCCATGTGATTTGGTTTTAATACAACAGATATATTTTCAATTTCTTTGTTTAAATCATTTGGTGACAATTTAAGCTCCAATCATTGTATTAATTGCCTTTGAAATATCTTCAAAAGGTTTGTTTAGAACAAGACAGTTGTATTTTCTCGCCTTTTCCAGAACTTGTTCTGATGAATATGCAGTTATAATGACAAAAAGATTTGAAATCTCGTCAAGATTATACCTTGATTTAGATTCTTCAATAACATCAAATCCTGTAATATCTTTTAACATTAAGTCGCAAACAATACGGTCGTAACTATTTGCTTTGATTAATTCAATTGCTTCTCTTCCTTGTGAGGCAACATCGACATCGACTCCTTTTTTTTCGAGAAGTTTTTGTAGAGACTTTTGAATAAGAATTTCATCTTCAATTAGTAATATTTTCATAAGGTAATCTTAGTTTAAAATGTGCACCGTTATTATTATTTTCGTATGTTAGCTCACCCTCTAGCTTCTTAGCAAGTGTGTGACAAATGGCCAAACCTAGCCCCGTACCTTTTTCTTTCGTTGTGAAAAAGGGATTAAATATTTTTTCTGCCTGTTCAGAACTTATTCCTGGGCCATTATCGATAACATGTAAAAATAAGTTATTATCCACTTTATCTACAACTAATTTTATCTCAGGAACAGCGACCTTCGATTCATTTAGTGCTTGAGCACTATTAACTATTAAATTAAAAAGGATCTGCACTAACCAGGTTGGGTTCAAGATTTTAATATCTTTTATAACTTTTTCATCAACATTGCATTCATATGTTTTAAAGACTGCGCGACTCTCACTTTTTGTTAGTGTGAAGACTTCATTAATAATTTTTTCAAGGTCAATTACTGTTGATTTGTTTTCATTTGTATATAAGTTTGAAAAGTCTGTTATTATCGATTGCGATCTTCTAACTGAGTTTGAAGCCTCGTTTAATAATTCTTGGGTATCAGGATCTTGAATATCTTGTCTTAGAAGATCAACACTTAACTGCAATCCAAAAAGCGGATTACTAAGTTCATGCTTTAATGTATTAAGAAGCTCTCCTAAGAGAGATACTCTCTCTTGATGATATACATCTGCACTATCTATTTTATAATCTTCATTAGAAGTAATATTTAAGGATCTTCCCGAAGGAAGTTTTGTTTGTCCTTCATTACTATCTTTAAAGTACTCTAGGTAAATAGGTAAAAGAGATAGTACTAATTGACTTTTATGTATCACGCTTCTTTCAAGCTCATGCTCTAAGACAACCTCAAGATATGGTGAAATCACTTTTATTAATGAATCAAAATCTTCTTTTTCATCCTCAGTTTGAGGTAAGAAATCATTACGTGAAATAACAAGAATAATATTATACTTTCTAAGAGAAAACTCACGGGCCATAAAAGTCCCGATCATTTCAAAAAAAGTACCCTTTAAACTACTCTGTCCATATGTTCTATTCTTTGATTTTTTAATTGATTGGAAAAGGGTGTTAAAATCATTAACTTTTATATTTTTTGTTTTAACTTCATTCAAATTAATTTCATGGTTTATCGCAGTCGTTAAACCTTTTTCATGGATAAATATATTAATCGTTTTGAAATGAAGAAAAGTATCGAATTTTAAAATTGATCTACAGAGTTGTATTGAGCTTTCGCAACTTGAGATAATTTGATTTAGGTATTGTAGTAATTTAGAGTGCTTCGAAGAATTTTCAATTTGCTTTTTAATTAATAAGAAGTTGTGGGGAATACTAACTTCTGTCTTCTCAATGCCTGTTTTAGCTGTGGAATCGCACTTATTTTCCATTGCGTTAGATTATCTTTTAACTCATACTCTAGCAAGTCTGTTAGCATAAGTAGGTCATCATTTTTCATTGCTGATTTTAGTGCTTTTACTATGGATAATTGATGGATTTTTAATGTCTTAAGAACATCAGTTGTCTCATTATCATATGTTTGAAATATAGAGTCTCTAAATATGATTGAAACTAGTGAAATAAAGCTAGATAAATTATCAAAAATCTTAATAACTTCTTCTTCTGAGTCTTCTTGGTTATTTATAGAGTTAATTGAACAGTCGATATTATATAGTATTTTATCGATATACCTTGGTAGTAGAATTACTGTCTCTATTAATGTTTCTTTATAACTTTCTGTTAGCTTCATAACTTACTGTTAAGACTCTAGATGAGCCCCTTCATCCTTTAAAGTGCTACTTATTAAATCATAGAGAACTTTACACATGTTGTTAAGGGAATAATACAATAATAGGCTGTTTTCGCTTATTTCCTTAATGTTGCGCCCCGCAACGTTGGCCTTGGCTACATAAAAGTAGTCAACAACTGGCTGTAATTGTGGGTATGTATTCTTGGTAAGAGTTAGAAGTTTGTCTATCTCGCCCAGTTTGGCAACATATTCATTTATAAGATTATAATCTGGGTTGATATCAGCGGCAGCATTCACGATGGCATTAGAGAATTTAAGTCCAAAGTTTATGAGCTCAAATAAGTACTTAACACCTTCTCGATTATTATATAGATCTTTTTTAACCGTATCTGATAAAGTTGGAATGAATGTATTAATTTCAATCTCTTTAAAGAAGTATGACCAGATAATCTTATAGTAAGTCTCCATCATATTTTGACTTGTAAATGAGCTTTCATTGATTTTACTAAGCTCCATAAATCCATTTTCAAAATTAGATGCATAAATATCTACTGATTCCATAAAGAAAGGCGATACTTCTTTTGAAAAGAATTCAGCATTTATTTCACTACCATTTAGAATTGCACTAGTAAGCTTTGAGACTAATTGGTGGTTAATATCTTTGTGGCAAGGTAATAAGTCGCACTTAGTTTGAATGGTACATGGAAAACAAGAACGCTTAGGCACAAGGTTTAAAACATTATTACTATATGGAGTTGTCTCATTTGGTCTAACAACGCCAAGTGATAATACTATCGTAGGTACTGTGTTGATCGCAGCTAAGTGAGAAGCCATAGAATCGTGACATACAAGTAATCTTGATTGATTTATGGTTTGGTAAACAAACTCAAGACTTTCACCAACAACGGTATTAATTCTTTCTTGGAAGTTTGTTAGCGTAGATGAGTTTATCATCTTTGATACTTGCTCGGCATCTGATTCTGCACCTATAAGATTTATAGTGTAATCTGGATTATCTTTTAAGAACTTATAGATGAACTCAACCCATTTATGATTTCCCCACATTTTTTTCTTTTGTGAAGCAAAGGGATGAATCGAAATGGTATTACTACTTTCTTCAGAGCAACCTTTAAATACAGTCTCTTTGGTACCAAGCATGAATTTAAAAATATCAACTAGGTTGAAGGTATTTAAAGTTCCATTCTGTACATTAGCGTATACATACTGTGACCACTGATCGTTGATAGCTACTTGGCCTTGCTTATTGCGAGTCAAACCAAGTTTATTTGAAGACTTAATCAATTGGCATAAGTATGAAGAGCTTTTCGAAAAACTAAGATTTATAACGGCATCAAAGCGATGTTTTTCTAGTTTATGAAAGAAGCTTGTGTCAAAATTATCAATTACACTTTCTAGGTTGTCATTTTTAGACTTTATATAATCTTTTAAATCAATGTATATAACTTCTTTAAAAAGACCCTTGGTAAGAAACTCTAAACCTTTTCCAAACTTTTTGCGTGTTATTAAAACAAGTTCAATATCTTTTTGTTCACGCTTGAGTTGGTCGGCGGCAATACAAGTTTGTATCACGTCACCAATGCGCGTGATTTGTATAAGTGCGATAGTTTTCTTAATCATTTAATTGTCCTTCTTCTTCAATTAATGCAGCAAGAAGTAAGACTTTTGAGCGATGATCGTTTAAATCAATATTTTTAATTAATGTACTTTCAATTTCTCTTAGGGCTTGATGAATTTCATCCTGAATACTCATTATGCCTCCTGATTAATGTTTTTATTCCTTTTCGGTGTAGAAACTAGTTCTCCAAAAATATTTGTTAACTGTTGTAGGTCTGACTTTAATTCAAATAAATACTTTTCAATTTGATTAATATTATCTTGAACATCAGTTGATGAAATATTTTCTATCCTTCCATCTAGCAGGCCAAGAGCTCCACTCGCCAAAGTATTATCAGAAGCAGATGTAATTAAAACGTCTAAGCTCTTGATAAACTTATCAGTATTTTGTCCTGTTTCTTTAGTGGACTTTAGAGAGCGTAAAGCACCAAGTAGAGTCTTTACATATAATGTAATCTCTTCTTTGCTTGTCTCGATATAATCCATAAGTCTTTCTGCTGGAACCTTTTCCTTAAGATTTCTTAGAAGTTCGTGATTAACAGGGTAGCCCATAAGTGAGTAGTTATAGCAGCGCTTTAAGTGATAGTTGAGTTCTTGATCTAAATTTACTTCACCATGAACAAGGGACTTAAAATAGCCAAAGTCATCTCTAAGTGTTTCGTAAATTGAGTTTTCCGTTTGTGTAGAGTGGACAGGAAGTACTGTTTCATACTTTGTATTCAGTAAGTAGACTATATCGTCTACAAACCCACCACGTGTATGAATGACAAAGTTTCCTTCTTTTTCAAGAATCTCTTGGTTACCAGCATTTACTAGTTCTATTGTAAAAGTCTCACATGCTTCAGCAGTTGCTAGAGCAAAGTTTGAACAAGATACGAGTGCATCAAGATTTGACATAATCGCTGTTAAGGCAGATTTTTGAGCACTAATTGTGATAAGAGAATTATTAAATTCTGCATTTAAAGAATTTACAATTTCTTTCTCGTATTCTTCACCACTTGAAATTAATACAATCTTATATTCATTAGATGACTCAAGGACATCAATAAGTTCAACTAGGGAAGTTGTGTCAATGTACTCTTTGCCTCGCCCATCACTTAAACTAACACCAACGACTTTAGTCTTGCCACTTCCCTTTGAAAGTCTAATTTTATTAAAGTTAACACTTGCTGTACTTGCGAGTTCATTATCGATTTTCAAAACCTCAATTGAATTATCAATTGGGCTAAGAAGCATATTGCTTTTAATATCTGTTGCAGAGATAGTTCTAAAACTTTCTTTAGCACAAATAGAGTTTAGGTATGTATTCCACTCATTTGTTGTGATAACACTTCCAAAATTTCCAATATGAGATCCAATAACTTCTTCTGCGTGAAGTCCACTAATTAAATATGCTGATACATTATCATTAGAAAGGTTGACGACAGTATCCCATTGAGTTGCGACAACATCTTTAAGGTTGTCCCCAAAAACGTTACAGGCTAAAACATCCGGATATATTTCACCATTTAAATATGTAGCAATTTTTTCAGAATCAATCGTATAAATATTTGTAATGTTTTTTACTAGAGAACATGCCTCATGTGAATTTTGGTAACAAAGCAGAGAAACCTCAGTATGAGGGTTGTTCTGTAAGTAAGAATTTATAACTCTTGCTGATTTTATTATTTCAATATCACTTTTTAATAATGTGAATAATACTTTTTTCATTGAGAAACCTCTTTTGAATTGTTTGCGATTTCAGTAAGTGCGAGAAGGAGATAATCATTTTTATCCACAACAACTCTCTGTGATTTAATTTCTCTCGTTATATCAAACAGACTACCAGTGCGTTCTCCCGTTAAGGCCTTTGCGGCTGGACTCATAGCACTTTGATATTCGCCTAAATTACTATTCGCTTTAAATGTTAAAAACTCTTTGAAGAAACTTCTATTTATATTAAATGATGTATCAAGTTTAATAATTCCTGGCTTTTGTCTTAGGAAGTTTGTGAAGTCTTCATTAAGATAGTAGTCTTTAGCTTCATTAAAGCTCATAACCTCAATATTACTATCTAGGAATGGTCTTGTTGCTTGAAATAATTTTACAAGATCTGCATTGGGTTCAATTACTAAAATTTTATACTCGCCTTGCTTGTTTAATTCCTTAGCAACTTCTTCAACATGGTAACCAAAACCAAGTCCCAAAATTATAATTTTGTTTTTCTTTTTTAACGTTGCTTCATGTTTTTCAGCAAATGCTTGAGCCTCTTTTTGAGGGTTATACATTGAGTGGAGGTAAACTCCATTTATGACTGGAATAGATAAGCCATTACGTGAACTTTGTAGTTCAATTCCATTTGTTTCCATAGTTGATCATCCTTAATCATTTACTTGGTATTATTTAGGTTATACCCTTTTAAATTTTCTTTGTTTTTGTGCGTTTTTGCAATTTCATTTTGCGTAATTACTTTTTCTTTTACTAAATATTCCTGAATCTTATCGTCAAATGTATTAATAGCTTGGATTAGTTCTAAAGTTAGTCTTTCTCTTTGTTCGTCAATCGGGGTATTTTGACTTTCTAATTGAAGTTTTTCATCTAGGTGAAAGACGATATTAATAACTCTTGACCTATTTTCTAGGATGTTAAGTGCTGCACCGGTATTACCTTTGTTAAAGCACTCAATTACCTGTTGGGACATCATAACAGCATCTCTTAAAGCTTGAATAAATAAGTCTTGATTATTCATTTGCAGCCTTTTTTTCTTCTCTTAGAGATCTTACTGCATTGGCCCATCCATCATAAAGCGTATTTAAAACATTAAGTACACCTTCTAGCGGTTCTTTCTCAATTTTAATATTGGCTTGAGTACTAGAGTAAATCATATAGTCATAAAGTGAAGAGAGTTCTCTTGCAACATCACCACCGACCTCAAAGTCTAGACTATTATTTAGTTCAATAATAATGTCTTGTAATTTACCAATAAAAACACCTTTGGCTGCAATGTCTTTGTTTTCAATAGACTCAATTGCCTTTTTACAGTTTTTAATTGCTGCTTGATAAAGCATTAGTAAAATTTGTTCTTTACTTGCTGTTTGTACCGAAGTTTTCTTGTAAGCACCTAATCCATAACTCATTTTTTACCCCTTAAGTTATTATCCTAGTTGTTGTACAGGGTTGAAGCCACCTCCGGACATGCCAGATAAGCCCGCACCCTGCGATTTAATTCTAGATATTGTTTCTTCAAGCCTCGCAAACTTTGCTTTGAGGACTTGTTCCTTTTTATCAATTTGTCTATGTCTCGTTTGAATTCTTCTATCAATTTGTTTTATCTGTGAATCCAACCCAGATCTTCTAGCGGTTAAAGTACCACTTGGTCTTTGTAGTACTGTAGACTGAAGGTCGTCGAGGTGATCAATAAAACCTTTAATCTTGCCATTCTCTTTGGTGTATTTACCGTTTACGATTTGAGCAACTTCTTCGTAGTTCTTATCAAGTGCACTTTTGAACTTCTCAGCATCAAAGGCCACACGTCCATCCCTTTGGAAAGTAAGACCTAAGTCACCAATTCTTCTTGGACCCCAATCAGTTTGAACCGTTTGAAAGATTGTACTTCTAATCTTTGATTCAAGTGTTTGTAGAGTGATATCACCACCTAGGGTACGAGAAGTATCTGTTGTCTCGTCCATGGTATTTTGTTCTTTAATAAATGAGATGACATCGTTAATGTTTGTTACGATATCTTCCATTTTAGTTGCAATCTTGCTGGTATCTTCACTTATCTCTAAGGTGATCTCTTCACCTGGCTTAGCTTTTTTAAGATCTAAAGTTACGCCAGAAATAAGTTCGGTTGATTGGTTGCCCGGTAGTTCAATTTCAAAACCATCAAGCTTTATCTTTGCATCTTGTGCATCTCTGTGACCATCAAACCAAATATCTTTTTCACCATCTACAAAGTATAGGTTAGGAAAAGTTGCTTTATTATCATCACCAGTTTCTTCAAGTGTAATGATTAGTTTCCATGGCTCATCACTGCCATCACCAGAGTTAACAACATTGGCGTGCATTCCATTTTCAGGATCACCGTTTATGAGTTTAGCTATTCCTGAGAGTGAAGAGCTGTCAGAGTCGACATAGACAGACTTTGTTTCACCATTAGGTAGTTCATATTCTAAATAACCAACACCAAGATAAGTCTTGTCTTTGTCTTCAACACCATTTGAAATTGCAGATGATTTTTGAGCAAGTTGTAAAACTTCAATTTGATATGTTCCTGGTTCGGCTAAATTCTTATCAACAGATGCAGATATATTATCTCC
>CAJXHA010000081.1 GCA_913053615.1 uncultured Bacteriovoracaceae bacterium
TAAGTGGGATTAATGATGAGCTGGAAGCCTACACTAAGGCCAATATCTACTCTCCACAAATGTTAATTGGTAAACTGGAAGCAAGCTTACTTGGCTTTCTTATAAAGAGCATAAATGCAAAACGTGTTTTAGAAATAGGAACTTATACTGGCTATAGTGCTCTTGCCATGGCGAGCTTTCTGCCTAGTGACGGTGAAGTGATAACTCTTGATATTAATAAGGAAACTAATGAGGTGGCAAAGAGTTATTGGGATAAGTCTGAGCATGGTAAGAAAATTACTGCTCACCTTGCACCAGCAATTGATACAATCCCAAGCCTTACTGGTGAATTTGATCTAGTATTTATAGATGCCGACAAGAACAATTATTTGAACTACCTAAAGCTAACTCGTGACAAATTAAGCGAGAATGGAATTATCATTATTGATAATTGCTTATGGAGTGGAAAAGTTGCGATGGAAGAAAATGAAATTCCTGATAAAGCTAGAAAAACAACTAACTCGATAAAAGAAGTAAATGCATTTGTTAAAAATGACCCCGAACTTTTTGGAACGATGTTACCTGTTCGAGATGGAATGTTCTTAATTAGAAAAAACTAGCGTGACTTAAAGAGATCCTGCCAAAAAAGTACTTCTTTATTGTCAAATTCATTATTAGCAACACTCCCCCAAATAGGTCCAGGCCATGCCCTATCATCTTTATAGCGAGCTATAACATGAATATGTAATTGGGGTACCATATTGCCAAGACTGGCAACATTAAGTTTATCTGGATCTTTGTGTTTTTGGATTTCTTTACAAACAAGGTCAATTTCGTCTGTTAATTGATGCTGTTCATCTTGAGAGAGATCAGACCAGTCCTTTTTACCTTCTCGCATTGGGATTAGTAAGAACCATGTATTATCCCCATCTGGAATAAGTCGTAATTGAGATAAGGGGAAGTCGTAGATAAAATGAGAGTCGTTTAAAAGCTTACTGTGTATTTCCATATACACAGTATGCTTAGGTTTTTTATTTTAGGCAATAATTATTTGTGATCGTTCTTCTTTAAAGATAATGTTGGAGAGATTTAAATCTTAGAACTTGTATTAAATTCAAAGGGTGTAAAAGATTTAGACACCAAATTTAGAAATCTTAATAAACCCTAATCCTATTAACCCCACCATCTGGGTGAAAGTTAAATTTAAGCTGTTCTGTGCTGATTTGCTTATCAATTGGGTATACCAATACATTACCAGCATAGGCCTTACAAGGGTAATCCTCTACAATAGGAGTCCAACTCCCCCCTTGTTGATAATAAATTGATATTGAACGAGGGTTATTATTTACAAAGTATGTAAAATCAAACTCGATTCTATTTAATAGAGCTTTTTTAGCTAGCTTAATAATAAGTTCTTCTTTATGTCCTTTAGTTCGTGAACGTTTAGACTCAAGTCCATCAAACATATTCAACGGCCTATAAGGTGAAAGTACATTTAAAGCAGGAGCATAATGCTCATCACTAGCACTTACAACCTTTGCCCCAAGTGCAAGTGAAGCTAAGTTATCACCCTCTTTAATTTGTTCTCGTTTATAATTATTAGGCTCAATTCCAAGTGGTTTTTGAGGGAGCGGTATTGCTTCTTGGTAGATGATATTCTCAGCATTGTTTAGACTTTTAAATTGATCTTGAAAATTTTCAGGAATATCCGAATATAATGCCAGACGACTAAGACCTCCATCTGGATAGACTCTCACTTCAATACTTTTTTTGTTCTTAAAAGACTTATCAAGCTTTAGGTATGTATAGGCATGTCCAGCTAATTGGTATTTATCTAAAATGACTTCATTATCCGCCAGAACTTCTATGTATTCCACCTGATTTCCAAGATGGTACTTTGTACTAATATACAAATACTGAATATCTGAAGCTTTTGTTAAAGCTAATTTTAAAAAGTCATACTCTTCTTCATTATGACGAGCACTTTCCCAACTATCCATTATCTTTCCCTGAGTTCCAAATTCCTTGGGATCAAAAACAGGCTCTTCATTAGAAAGTAAATTCTCTGCTCTTGCAAAACGTTGGTTACTAACACTAATAATTCTTGCACCATTTAATAAATTATACTCAGCAAGAGGGTGAGTTGGAGTTTGACGAGATATCTTTTCTGGTAAGGTTGGTTCAAAGGCATCTAAAAGAAGTTCTTTATAGCCAATATTAACTATTTCTTCTGGTGATAGTTTTTGGATATCAAAATCTGATTTAAAGTGATTGAAATTAATTCCCTTTATATCAAGTTCTTTAAGAATAGTTTGTGCAAGCTTTGCATTTAAAACCACACCATTTAACTCTCCATTACAAAGAATACTTAATCCTTTAAAACGATCGGGACCTTTATAGCAGTATAAGAAAATCCCACGATAACCATCATTTGCCCCTTGATGTAATAAGAATTCATTTTCCCCTGCTTCGACAGTGAATACTCCTCGCCCCATTTTTGCGTGCATAAAATCCATGCATCCAAGATCACGAGACTTTGTCATATTCACAGCTGTATCATGGGAAATATAGCCCTTTGAATTATAATTATGATAAGCACTGGTAAATTCTTCTAAGAACTCATTTAGTTCACGAGCACTCCTCCACATTCCCGCTGCAAAAAGAGGGAATTCAAGATAATCTAAAGATTCACCATTATCACGATGGCCCTTTGCATACTCAGCACTTGGCTTAGTACTAAATTCATAAGGTGAGGTATTTTCATTATTGGTAATGAGCTGACATAAATACTCTAAGAGAATAAAACCTGCCCCTGAATATTTAAACTTAGTCCCAGGAGGATTAATAACTTTGATCTCTTCATAATTAAATGATTTAGGATCTCTTAGAATATCTTCAACCTTAGGAGTTTGCTTTAATCCATTTACATAGTGCATATTAAGAGCACTATGACTCATTAAGTGATGAACTCTTACTTCATCTGCCCACTTACCACTTAATCTAATAGAACTATTAAATCTTGCCAGTAAATCATTTACACCTAAATCTATTGAAAGATTATACTTTTTAAAAACCTCATGCGCATAAACACTTCCATATGTTTTAGATAAAGAAGCTATTTGAAATTGTGTTTGATTATTTAGTGCTCTTCCCTCTTCACACTCACCAAAAAATAAGCTCTGAATCAAACCTTTGCCACTTGAGATAGCAATTTGCACCCCTTTTACCTTAGAGCTTGCGAAAATTTCATTTAACTTTTTTTTTAAATTACTCAGAGGATGGGAACTAATTCTCTTTAAAGTGATTTCTAAAAGAGCACGTTTTGCATTCTCATACTCATTATTAGAGTCGTTACTTAATCTCTCATTTAGGTTTTTAAGCATTTCACCCGCAGATTTACCTTTAGCACTTATTAGAAACTTTACATTAAATTTCTTTTTATAAGTCTCTGTGAGTTGAATAAGTTCATTAACTTCATCTTCGCTAGCATTATTCATTCCAGCCTGTTCAAGCTTGGCCATAGTATCAAGAGTTTTTAGATTCTGTCCGATATCTCCATGAAAACTTGCAGCACTTTGAATCTCTCCTAAATCAAAGCTCATAATCGCTTTTTCAATACTTTCTTTATCAGGTGCAATTTCTGAGACCATAGCTTTTGCAAAACTATGAGCTCCACACATTTCAAAATAATAATTATATCTTTCAAGATAACTATCAAGCTTAAATTTTTCTGCATCAATACTGGTGATTTCCTTCCAAGGGTCATCGGCCTTTTGTACGCGATCAATTGTAAATGGTAATAATAGCTCTGTGGCAAATTCCACTGGTTCTTTATCAGTCATAAGTTTTAGCATTAATTTTAATGCGACATCATACCACTTAGCATTTTCAGGTGTGTATTTAATTTGCACAATTTTCTTATCATTAGAAAGGTCTCTGCGTATAAAGTTCATTTCTTCATGAGCAATCTGAATAAAGTCTTCAATACTAAATCTGCCATGGTAAATTTCATGCCAAACTTCCCAGCGACTCCTCTCTGCTGTTGCAAGATCATCCATTACACGAGCAGCTATACCATTAATTTGTGTCGGCAGGGCCACACAACCATTTCCACTAAGCCAGTCAGTAAGATATTGAAGCATTTGAAAAACATTATAACGTACTTCATCTGGATGATTATTAGGGATAAAATCAGATTCTTTGATGTCTGCGACAATAAGAGAGCGTGGATAGAAACTATCATCCATATCTAGACTCTCAATATCTTTTGCACTCACAAAGTCCCAAATTTCTTTAGCATATTTTTCATTTAAGAGAGCTTGAATAATTCCTTTTAATTTTGAATCATCTCCAGCTTTAAATATATTCCACGCTTCAACGATTGCCATTCCGATTCTAATAAAATCTGGGTGGGCAACCCAAAAGCCTGAGAGATCCCGTTTTAATTGTGTAATTACATCTCTAAAAAAACCACGAATGGTAATTTGGAATGAGTCAGAATTTAAATCATTAGTAAGAGGTAGAATTCCATACATTCCACCGATCTTAATACCACCACGTTCACCAACTACATTTGCAAGTAATTCATGAGAGGCCTTAATATACTTTATAACGATATCAGGATCTGCCTTAACTGGTATACGATAATTACCATCTTCTTTAAATAACCGAGCTGTACTTCCAAGATAGTCATGCCAGCCAAGACTTGCACCAACAAAGTAAGGATATAGCTCATCCATTATTTCATTAACCCTAAAAACAGCTCTAGGATTCTCTAATACAATAACGACTCTTACTGTACCTATCTTATATGCTGGATACATATCTTTTATCATATGCTCAGCTGTTTCAATCATACTTTTTATATAAGCCGCTTCTTCTTCACTCTCAAGTTTTGGCACATAAAAGCAAAGTGCTTTTGGATTATGCCAATGATGAAATAAGTGTAAAGCAAAGTCGTAAAGATGTAGTGGTATAGGGTTTCCATTTAGAAATAAAAAGTTACAAGGAAGTGCGAGACCAGGAAACCTTTTTATTGGCTGAGATAAATTTTCTTTTTCTAATTGATATTTCTTTTGTCTTTTTTCATCATTATATTCAAGATCATGATTAAAGCATCCAGTAAGATTAACACTTGCACTTTGTAAGTCTTTTCTTAGAGGAGTTTTAGAATCTTCATCATCTGCCCCCCACATTGGAGTGTTCTTATTACTTTTTAAAATCTCTTCAACAATAGCTGGCTCACCTTTAAGTTTGCGATGATAAGCATTCATAGCATTGATACTGAGTTTAGCATCATCAGGGGGGCCAAAAAGTGTTACATGAAAGCCATCTAAATATTCAGGTATGGGAGCGACTTTATTTCCTTTAGACTTTGCACAGTAATCTTTAACTTTAGGTCCAATAACGATACGACCGTTACTATCCTCGTCCCCTAGAACTGTTTGATATTCGCTAGAGAGAAAATCAATTCCCTCTTGGGTATTTAATTCAAAATAACTTTTTACTCTTTGATCTATAAATTCACGATCAAGTTTTCGTTTCTCTAAAGTATTATTTAGATGTTCTTTTACCTTATTATATAATTCACTTAAAAATGTTAAAGACTCTGTATTCTCAAGTCCCCCTAGTTCACCTAGGTGTTGAAGCCCTTTAACTTGAGGGACAGTTTTCAAATCACTCTCAATGCTTTTATAAAAAGCATCTGTTACATAATCTAAGTAATAAGGTATTTCTCTTTGTGACATTATTTAGTATCTCCGAACTAGCTTCCTCTATAAGTTGAATACCCAAATGGATTTAATAAAAGTGGGACATGATACTTTCTACTTGTATCTTTTATTTCAAAAGCGACTGGTGTATCGAGGAAGAATGACTCTTGTCCATTTTTCTTAAAGTAGTCCTGTGTAAAAAACTGAATGCGATAGAGTCCTTTCTCAAATGGATTTTCAAAAGCAAAGCGTCCATCATCATTGGTCTGCCCACTGCCAATTTCACTCCATTCATTATTAATTTTTTGCTCTAAAGTAACCTTAACCGCTTTGGCCGGATAACCTAAACTAGTATCAAGAATATGGGTACTAATCATATGAATCTCTCCCTATTTTCAAAGTTTTGGGTAGATAATTAGAGCATAATCTGTGCTTATTAGCCATAATCAAATTACGAGCGATGCGTTAGGACTATGAATTCTTAAAACTTTGATATAAGTTTTAGCATACACAAAATATTGAGGAGCATTGAATGTTATCAAGCATTGATCTTTGGATTGAATACCTAATTCGTTTTTCACACCTAGTTGCAGGTATCTCTTGGATTGGAAGTTCATTTTACTTTATTTGGTTAGATAGTTCATTTGAAGAGCCAAAAACTCCTCGTAAAAATGTAGATGGTGAAGTCTTTATGGTTCACGGTGGATTTTATTATCAAGTCGATAAAAGAAAAATATATCCAGGAGAACTTCCTGAGAATATGCACTGGTTTAAATGGGAAGCGACCTTAACTTTTATTACTGGTTTTATGCTCTTTGGTTATTTGTATTTTTTAAATGATGCCAGCTTACTTATAAATAAGAATGTAATGGACCTTTCCCAATGGCAAGCAATTGGTTTAAGCCTTGGTATTATTGCGGCCTTTTGGTTTATTTACGACTTTATTTATCACCCTGAAATAATGAAAGGTAAGAGTACAATAAGCAATATTTTAGCTCTCATCATCAGTGCTGGACTAATTTATGGATTAACAAATATTTTCAGTGGTCGAGGTGCATTTATTATTGCAGGTGTCACTTATGGTACAAGCATGCTTCTCAATGTATGGGTAAGAATATTACCTGGACAAGCTAAAATGATTCAAGATGCTGAAAATGGTAAAGTACCTGATTATAGTGTGGGAAAAAAATCTAAAGCAAGATCTGTCCATAATACTTATTTCATCTTCCCTGTGCTTTTTATTATGCTTAGTAATCACTACCCTGCAGTTTATAATCATGAACTTAATTGGTTGCTCTTAATGATCATAATGGTCAGTGGTGCCATGGTTCGCCAAGCAATGATTACAAAGAATCCTAAAGAGCGCTTTTTAATTGCTCCAGCTGCAGTAGGTATCTTGGCCCTTGTCGCTATTACTGCTAAACAACCTGAGCTTAAAAAAATTGCTGATACAAAGTTAACATACTCTGATATCAAACCAATTATTCAAGCTAGATGTATAAGTTGTCACGCAACTAATAATACAGATGATGTATTTACCGAACCACCTAAGAGACTTATCTTAGAAACCGAAGAACAAGTTTATGCCAATAGAATAAAAATGCATAAGCAAGTCCGTACCGGTTATATGCCTTTTACCAATAAAACGAATATGACAGATACTGAGCGTGCAAAGCTGGTAAAATACCTAAAGGAATTAAAATAATTATTAGGGATTTGTTATTTGTCTAATAAGATGATCAATATCAGGTTTTTTTACAACTTCAAATGGAAGGTCTTGATCTTTCTCTAGGCGACCAGTAAACATGATGAAATTTATGCTTGGGTTTATCTCACTCGTTATATTATAAAGATCAATTCCATTAAACTTTGGCATATCATAGTCAGAAATAATGCAGTCTACAGAATCTAAGAAATTATCCTCTTGCAGCTCTAGGAGGAAGCTTTCGCCACAGGTAAAAGTTTTAAGAGCAATTTCTTCAAAGGTTTCTTTAATTTTCATTTCTAAGATAATGAGAATATCTGGCTCATCATCTATTAGAATTATGCTTTTTGGTATAGTCATATACTATATATTAAAAGCTTAAATTGGATAATTTCAAAGGGCTTTAATGTCAGCCTCACCTTAAGAATAACTTAACTGGCGGTGCGTCGTGGCGCCATAGATGTCGCACCCTGTTGTCTTCAAAAAAATAACTAAGTATTATTACTATGTGAATTTTAAAGATAACTTGCTCTTTATAGCAGAAGAGGACTTTGCCCTTAGAAGCATCCTGACCAAATCAGCCACTAGAGAGAATAATAGAAAATTTATATTTAGTACGCTTGAAACTTTAATGACTGGCCTTAAAGGCTTTAAGAATATTGTTTTATACTTAGATCTAAATTTTGAAAATCAAAGCGAATTGAAAAAAGTCTTAGACTACGTAGTTGAACGTGAAGACATCCTTCTAATTCTTGCAAAGAGCGAAGAGACAAAGACGGTCTTTGATCCTCAAGATTATAATCCTTTTTTCTATCTTACTAAGCCTTTTAATGAAGACACTTTTCTTACATCAATTAGAAGTGCTCTAAGAAAGATGGAGTTTAGAAGAACTTGTTTTTCATTCCTTGTAGAAAAAATTTCAAAGCATAATTATTCATCAAATGATATGGCCCAAGAATTAGCAAGCTTAATCAAGAATTATCGCAAAGAGAATAATTTAACTCAAAATGATTGTGCTAATAATTTAGGAATTTCATCTCGCCAATTACAAAGAATTGAATCTGGAGTGAGTAATATTACTTTAGATAATTTATTTATCATCCTAAAGTATATTGGCAGTCCTGGCATAAACTGACTTACTACCCCCAAGCTTTTAAAAGATTCATTTGTAAGATGGCAGTTAAAATATCTGTTTGAGTTACGATACCAACTAATGCCCTTGCATCATTAATAATTGGCATACAATGAATACCTTCATGAAGCATAACACTTGCTAAGATTGGAATTTTTGTCGTTGGATGACAAACAATGATTTCCCTTTGCATGATATCAATTAAATGTAAGTCTCTATTTGTTTGTTTTAAAAGATCGCGGTCTGATAGAATTCCTACAATTTCTTTTTTATCATTAACTATAGGAAGGTGATGAATATGTCTTTCTTGCATTAATTGCATTGCTTCTTTGATTGTATTATCTTCATGCATTGTTTTCACTGAGTGAGTCATTATTGAATGAGCATCTTTAAAAGTAATATTTGTATGATCCCGCTCTATTTTTTGATACTGTGAAATTGCACTTTGTGTTTTCTTATGTTGCAGATGTTTTTCAAATTCATCATCAGCTTCATCTCCAACTTTCTTATTCTTTGTCGATTGATTAGTATGATGAATCTTTTCATAATGAAACTCATCAGGAAGCTTATAATTTTTAAATTGCCCAGCATATGTTACTAAAAAGCTCATTATTTCCCCTGCTTAATTCTGTGTACAGAACCATAAACTCTTCCAATACCTGCACCTAAGACGTTAAATACCACTGACCAATTCCAAATCTGTAAGTGAGTCGCTTGAAAAGTGACAATCTCACCACTACCTATAATATAGGCCACAATCACAAAAGATAAAGCAACATCTAAGGACTCACCTAAGTCTTGCCAATTTCTCTTAGTTTCTGAATTAGCTTTAAAAAGCTTACGCGTTAAAAAAGCAAGTAAGCATGTATCAATTCTCTTTTTTAAAAATAGAATAATAAATAAATTACTAAAATTTATAATCAGGTCAATTATACCTAATGCTAAAAGTAAGTAAGAGTTAAAATGCAGTCCTGTAATAATTTTAAAAGCACAGAATGGAAAACCAATTGTAATAATATCAAAAATAGCTAACATTACTAAATAATAAGGAGTTTGAAATATTAGTCAATCACACTTACTTTTACTACGAAGCGTTATAGTTTTTATGGTATCAAAAAAATTCGATTTAATGCGAAAGTATACTTTGTATATTTGAAAGGACACTATCCATATCTAATGGCTTTGAATAAAGATCTAAAACACCCATTTCTTTAACTTCTTCAAGTGTATACTCAGAGAATCCACTCATAAGAATTACTTTTTGATCTCCAAATTGCTTTCTAATAGATTTAACGAGTTCAATTCCATCTTTACCAGGCATCTTTATATCAGATAGTACTAGCTTATATGAGTTCGCACTTAATTGCTTAATCGCCTCATCATGATTAAAAGCATAGTCAGCCTCAATATCAAACGCTGATAAAAGCAATTGCATAGATCTACAGATCTCTTCTTCATCATCAACAATTAAAACTTTATTACTCATAAGCATCTCTACTCTTTTTCAGCCAATTGCAAGCTGGAGCGAGGAAAATCAATTTTAAAGCATGTATTTTCCGATAACTCACAAAGCTCTATTTTGGCTCCTTGTTGTTCTAAAAGCTTTTTAGATAAACTTAAACCGATCCCTGTTCCTTTGCCAACTTCCTTAGTCGTAAAGAACGGTTGAAATATTTTTGATTTATTTTCTTCAGTAATTCCTGAACCAGAATCAATGACCTGTAAAGTAAATGAATCATCATTATAGTCGACTATAATTTTTATCCAACGCAAATGAACCTTCATCACTTCATCTCGAGCATTATTAAGAAGGTTTAAAAGACACTGACTTAAAGTAACTTGATTACATAAGAGCTGTGACTCTTTTAATTCAGGTGCTTTGAATTCAACTTTAAGGCTAATATTATTTGCCTTGAACTTTTCAACACTTAAAGAAGTTATATCTTCAATGATTTTAGTAATATCCACATAATTTAAATTATCTTCTCTTTCTTGATGAGAAATTGTCTTTAGACTTTTTACAATACTTCCAATTCTTTCAACTGTTTCATTAATCTTAGCTAAACCATCTAATAAGTTTTCTTTAGTATGTTTATCTTTTTCAACTAGTTTAGTTAAAGCACTCGAATAACCTTTAATAATTGTAAGTGGATTATTAATCTCATGGGCAATTCCTCCGGCCATTTCACCAAGGCTGCGCATTTTTTCAGTATGAATAATTTGTTCTTGCAGATCTTTAATTTCTTTAAGAGCTCTTTCTCTATCAAGTTCAAGGTTTTTTCTTTCAGTAATATCAGTATAGATTCCTAGAATACCAATGACATTACCTTCTTTATCATGCAGGGGAACTTTACTTGTAAGCAGAGTACTCGTTGAACCATCAAGTTGTTGTTGTGGTTCTTCGATATTTAACATTGGACGATTTTCTCGCATTACTTTCTTATCTATTTCTCTAAAGAAATCAGCTTCCTCTTTAGTCCAACAAGAGTCATAATCATTTTTTCCCACTAAGTCTTTAGGTGAAGAAAAGCCCGCAGATTCTGCAAATTTCTTATTACATCCAAGGTAATTAGAGTTCACATCCTTCCAAAAAACAAAGTATGGAATATTGTCTATAATTTCTTCCAGTACTAAATTATTCTCTTTCATCGCCCCTTCAAAGGTTAAATTTAATTATATCTCTATTTCACCAAACTAGTTAAAGATATTTTAATTTTTTCTAGTTTTTAATGATTTGTCTCAGTTTTATTTATAACACTTAAGAAAATTTTAGGACAGTATAACCATGTAAATTTCGCAATATTGACCCAATTTATGGCCATATCCCCAAGCTTCAGCTAACGTGCAGCAAAATAAGGAGTATGCATGAAATCAGTTTTTTTATTATTAAGTCTATGTCTTGTATTTGCAAGCCAGTCCGCAAGTGCATGTTCTTGTGCCCAGTGGGAAGGTGCAAGTGAAATGTTAAATAGCTCAGACACATTAGTTCTAGGTGTTCCTACGGATGAAGGTGTGTTTTATAGCCGAGATGAAGATTTCGGTGAAGATATGTATCGCTATGGGATAAATATCGTAAAGAAGTTTAAGGGTAAGTACAGTAAGTTCATGTATGTTATTTCCAATAAAGGTAATGGTGCTAATTGTGGTGTATATTTTAAACCATATGATGGCCTTTATTTAATTGCTGGTTATAAGGTACCTGGCGAAAAGTACTATTATACTGAAGGCTGTAGTGTGGGTTATGTAACACCAGAAGATGAAGAAACAGCACGTATTATCGAGGATCTTTTAAAAAGAAATTAAGCTTTAAAAAGAATAAAATCAAAGAATGACTTCATTAATTGTCTGAGTTAATATTGGGCAGCCCATAGACTTGGACAATTAATGAGAACCACCGCAATCAAAAAAACATTCCCTCTTGCTATTAGTGCTATTCCATTTGGCATTGTTATGGGTACGAGCACTTTTAATGCTCAATTTGATACGATTCAAATGCTCTATATGAATCTGATGATGTTTGCAGGTGCCTCTCAATTGGCCTTTATTGAATTATTTTTAGTTAATTCTCCAAATCTAATTATTTTAATTTCATGTCTACTAATAAACTCTCGAATGTTTCTCTAGATCGGAAGA
>CAJXHA010000082.1 GCA_913053615.1 uncultured Bacteriovoracaceae bacterium
ATTAGAACATCTACCATCTCAGTATACTTTCTTCTAAAGTCATTAACTTTATTTCCACCATTAATACTACTTTGAATTGCCATAACCATCTCTGACATAAAATCAGTAGCAGTTGTTAAACAAATTCTTTTAGTTGGATCTTTTTCTTTAATATAATTACAAACTGCATGTAGTAGGTGAGTTTTACCAAGCCCAGAGTTTCCGTATATATAGAGTTGCGGATAAACCTTACCTGGATCTTTTGCTACCGCCTGTGAAAATGCATGGGCCATATTGTTTGAAGGTCCAACAATAAAATTATCAAAACTCTTTTTCTCATCAATTTTGTTTCCAATAATATTATTTGGTTTTAAGGCCTTATGAATCTCAGAGTTAATAGTGTCGTTCATATTAGTCTTTGGTTGATCCAAATCTAATTTAAAGCTAGTTTTCTTGGCCACTTTCCCTACTGGAAGATCAGTCTTGAAAGATGCTAAGTCACTGATATCGCTTTCTTTTTTATTGTTATTAAATAAATTAACTTTAATCTCGTAAGAATTACCAAGTAAATCAAATACAATTTGTTTAATAGTGCTGATGTAGAAGTTCTCTATCATCTTCTTAATAAAGTTAGTACTCACAGAAAAAACTATTGTATTTTCAGTAAGTTGCGTTACTGTGAATGTGTTTTCAAAGAAAGTTCTATACTTACTAGTAGGAATACTCTCTTTAAGTTGAATTAGAATTTCATCATTAATACTTTTTAGCTCTTCAGTGTCAAAATCCCAGCATTCTTGATTACTTGAATTAGATGTTGTCAAAAAATCGGCACTTTTGCCAAGCTCGTTTTTTGCCATAGCTGAAGAATTACTCTCAGTTGAGTTTAAAGTTAAATTGTTGAAATTACTGTCTTTTTTTAAGCTTTTTTCGTCATTTGCGAACGAAAAGAAGTGATTGATTGGAAAATTATCAGACATCTCTCTTATACCTCAATTTCAATTTGTGTGTGGACAAGCAAATTAGCATGTGGAAAAGTTTTTTTCAATCATGAAAATGATTTTATTTTTTTTCGTAAAAATTTATTGACCCTATGCGCTTTATCTTATAGTTATATCAGTTCATTAAATTAACAAAACAGGATTTGTATATGAGCAAAAGAACTTGGCAACCAAAGAAAACAAAAAGATTAAGAAAGCACGGTTTTTTAAAAAGAATGTCTACTCCAGGTGGTAAAAACGTAATTAAAGCACGTAGAAAGAAGGGTAGAAAAAGATTAACAGTAACAACTGGAACAAAATAAATAATTTTTCAAAAAACTTTCGTTTAATAACAAGTGGGGACTTTGATAATTTACGTTCAAACTCCTCACTTTTTAAATCCAGATACTTTCTTTTTTTTTACAACCACAATCAGTGTGAAAATTCACGCTTAGGGCTTAAAATATCCAAAAAAGCCGGCAACGCTATCATAAGAAATAAATTAAAGAGATTAATAAGAGAAAACTTTAGAAAGTCTTCCTTAAAACTTGTTCAGAACTCAATGGACTTTGTAGTTGTAATTAATAATAGAACCTTTAATAAGAACCTCTCCAATAAAGAATTAAATCAAGATATTGAACACGGACTAAATGGATTGTTAAATAAATCTAAATCATGACAATTTATAAGGTTTTTGTTAGACCTAATGAAAATTAAGCTTTTCAAAAAAATTAAGGAATATATATGAAAGAAGATCAAAAACGTGCTTTTTTAACAGTTGCTCTATGTGGTGTTATTTTATTTGGATGGCAGTATTTTTTCGCACCAGAAGTTGATTATTCAGCAACTATGAAAGACGGTAATAAAAAAGTTGCACAAACTACCGAAAATAATTCAGGTTCAAGTGAAATTAAGGCTTCTGAACAAAATACTGATATTCAAACTGAAAAAATTTCTGAACTAACTCTAAAAAATGAAATTGCTTCTTATACTTTAAATAGTAATTTAGAAGTAATTAACGCAAACTCTTTTGAAAATAATTCAATTTATTCAGATTACTTTAAAAGTAATTCATTCTTATTATTATTTAACTTTAATGAATCATTTCAAAAACTAAGCTTTAGTTTAGTTTCTCAAGACGATACTAGTGCAAAGTTATTTAATGAAAAATATAACCTTAATTTAGATATAAAGTTAGATGAAAAAGGTTTTCTTAATTACTCTTTTCAATCTACGAATGAGTTTACTTATAAGGTGGTTTACGGAAATGTTAAGAAAGGTGAAGAAGGATCATCTTTTATGGCATTTTCACAACCTAAATCTTCTTTTGGTTATTATGCTTCTGATTATAATACAATTCCAATGTCTACAGAGGATAGTGGAGATAAGAAGATTAAATGGGCTTCAGTTGATAATGAGTATCATATGCTAGCAACTATTTTTGATAAAGAAGTTCCATATTTATTCAAAACGACAGAAAGTGGTGAGTTTAACTTTTTTACAAACGAAAAAGTTAAAAACTTAGACTTTAAACAAGTATTTACTAGAAAAGAATATGATTATCTTAAAAGCTTAGGTCATAAACTTGATTTATCTATCGATTTTGGAATTTGGGGTATTATTGCAATTCCAATTCTTCGTGGTCTTCAGTTTTTCTACACAGTAATTCCAAATTATGGAATTGCTATTATCTTTTTAACTATTTTAATTCGTCTTCTGACTTTTCCATTACAGTATAAGTCTTTTAAATCTATGAAGAAGATGCAAGAAATCCAACCAGAGCTTAATAAGGTTAGAGAGCGTTTCAAAGATAACCCTCAAAAAATGCAACAAGAAACGATGGCATTATTTAAAAAGTCAGGTGCTAATCCACTAGGTGGATGTTTACCACTTGTACTACAAATGCCAATCTTTTTTGCTTTTTACCGTGTTCTTTATTCTTCTGTTGAGTTAGTTGGTGCACCTTTTATGCTTTGGATAAGTGATTTATCAGTTAAAGATCCATTTTACATACTACCTGTATTAATGGCCTTTGCTATGGTTCTTAATCAAAAACTAATGCCAACAACGACAACTGATCCAGTTCAGAAAAAAGTAATGATGTTTGTTCCACTAATTTTTGCGATTTTTATGAAAGATTTTCCAGCAGGACTAACTCTTTATATTTTCGTTTCAACTTTAGTAGGGATGTTGCAACAACTTTACGTTTATAAAAGAGCTTAATGGAATTATTAACATCTTCAGGACCCATTATTGCTTGTAGTACTAATATTAATTCTAATACTGCAATTGCAATAATTCGTTTAAGTGGTTTTGAAGATGTTGAGATTTTCAAAGATTGCTTTGTTTTAAAAGAAATAAAGCCAAGATTTGCACACTTTACGAAAATTGTAGACCAAAATAAAAACCTTCTAGATGAAATCGTTTTAACTTACTTCAAAGGACCTCATTCTTATACAGGTGAAAACGTATTAGAACTTTCCGTTCATGGAAATAAAGTTAATGTGCAAAGAATTATTAACTTTTTTAAAAAGCAATATAAATTTAAAGAGGCATTACCAGGTGAATTCTCCTATAGGGCCTTAAAAAACAATAAACTTACTCTCTCTCAGGTTGAAGGATTAGATTTATTAATTAATGCCAACTCTAATTTTATTTTGAACCAAGGTTTTTCTTTATTATCAGGAGATCTACAAGATAATTATATTGAACTTCATAAAGCATTCTTAAATCATAGATCAGCTGTCGAGTTATCAATTGATTTTTTAGATGATGTAGGAGAGGAACAGTCCGAAAAAAACTTCAATGATAGTTTAAAAGACTTAAAAGCTATCATTAATAAACTTGTTAAAAAAGTTTCTAATACTGAAAATCTAATTTCTCCTGAAATTGTTTTATTTGGAGATCCAAACGCAGGAAAATCGACTCTATTTAATGAATTATTAGGTGATGATCGATCAATTGTAACTGATATAGCAGGAACGACTCGTGACTTTATAACAGAGACTATAAATATAGATGGAAACTATTTTAAACTTGTAGATACAGCAGGTATTCGAATATCTGATGATAAAGTTGAAAATGAGGGGATAAAAAGATCAAAAGACAAGGCCAATAAAGCTTTTTTTAAGATTCTTCTTTTAAATCCTAATCAGATTAATGCAGATTTAAAATCATACTTAAGTATAAATCCAGATTTAGTCATAATAACTCATATAGATAATTATAATGGGGATCTTGAGGATTTCATTAAATCAATTGGTCCTATAGAACCAGCGAAAAGTGGTCCTATAGAACCATCAAAAAATGGTCCCATAGAACCAGCAAAAAGTGGTCCTATAGAACCAGCAAAAAGTGGTCCTATAGAACCAGAAAAAAGTGGTCCTATAGAACCAGAAAAAAGTGGTCCTATAGAACCAGTAAAAAATGGTCCTATAGAACCAGTAAAATGCAATTTATTGACACAAGCTACTGAAATAACAAAGCTTATACAAGAGAGTGTAAATAATAAATATTTACTAGCTACTTCTCAAAACCCACTAGTTTTAAATAGACATAAAGATCAGATCTCCAAAATTTATGAACTCGTATGTAATTACAGTGACTTATCTGAGGTGGAAAGTGATATTTCTATAATTTCAAGTGAATTAAATTCCATAGGTGATTGTATTTCTGAGTTAATTGGTATAGTTTCTCCCGACGACGTTTTGCATAATATTTTTAATAATTTTTGTATTGGTAAATAATGTTCTACGTGGAACTTTTTTATGAATGAATTCGACATAATTATTGTTGGTGGTGGTCATGCAGGTGTAGAAGCAGCACATATCGCCAGTCAATTTACAAATTTAAATATAGCTTTAATTTCTATACCAGGTATTGGTTTAGCCAGTGCTCCTTGTAATCCAAGCATTGGTGGTGTTGGTAAAGGCCAAGTTGTTAGAGAGATAGATGCTTTGGGTGGTATTATGCCCAAGCTTGCAGACATGGCCGGAATTCAGTTTAGAACTTTAAATGAATCAAAAGGCTATGCAGTCCAGTCTACAAGAGTTCAAATTGATAAAAATCTTTATTCTAAATTTGCTGAATCTGAACTTTCAAAGATTAAAAATCTAACAATAATTCTTGATAAGATTATTGATATAGATAAAGAAAATAACATTTTTAATGTAACTTCACTTGATAATAAATATAAAGCAAAAAAACTTATACTAACTGTTGGTACATTTCTCAATGGTAAGATGCATCTTGGAAGTGAACAAACTCTAGGTGGTAGGGTAGATTGTGAAAGCTCTGGATCATTAGAAGGTATCTTTAAGAATATAAAGACTCTTACACAAAGATTTAAGACAGGAACTCCACCAAGGCTAAAGTATAGCTCTGTTGATACGAGTGTTATGGAAGAGCAACCTAGTGATAGCTCTGTTCGAAACTTTTATAAG
Source organism: uncultured Bacteriovoracaceae bacterium (assembly GCA_913053615.1). GTDB lineage: Bacteria > Bdellovibrionota > Bacteriovoracia > Bacteriovoracales > Bacteriovoracaceae > UBA845. The sequence continues at coordinate 5,399 of CAJXHA010000082.1, forward strand.
TTTAATAATCCTTTTGAGCGCAATTTAGAGCAAGTTTCTTGTTATCTCGCTAGAACTAATGAAGCGACTATGAAGTCCATTAGAGATAATTTAGATAAATCTCCTATGTATAATGGACAAATTAATGCAGTTGGGGCTCGCTATTGTCCATCAATTGAAGATAAAGCTGCTAGATACCCAGATAAGAATAATCATCACGTATTTGTTGAGCCTGAAACCTTAGAAAAGACTACATTCTATCCAAGTGGAATATCTTCATCTCTTCCACGTGATGTTCAAGATGAAATAGTTCATTCTATACAGGGTTTAGAAAAAGCAGAAATAGAAGTATACGGTTATGCTGTCGAGTACGACGTATTGGATACTACCGAGCTGAATATGACTTTAGAACATAAAAAAGTACCTGGTTTATACTTCGCTGGACAAGTTAATGGAACATCTGGATATGAAGAGGCCGCTGGCCAAGGCCTTATTGCCGGATCTAATGCTGCTTTAGCAATTATGGATAAGGATCCATTAATTATTTCCAGAAAAGAAGCGTATATTGGAGTTATGATAGAAGACCTAGTATCTAATACGCGTGATGAACCATATAGGCTTTTTACTGCTAGAAGTGAGAATAGACTTTATATAAGAGAAGATAATTCAATTCTAAGAATGTACAACTATAGAAAGCTTTTAGGTCTTAATAATCTTCATGACCACTATAATGAAATGTTTAATAATCTATTTATTAAATTCAGCTCTATTATTAGTAATACATATATTAGTCCTAATGATGCTTTTTTAGTAAATAATGAAATAAAAATACCACGTAGAATTTCTTTGTCTGAACTACTTAAACAGGCAAACTTAGACCCAATTAATACCTTAAAGCTCTATTTTGATTATTTAAGACTAGATGTGGGTGAGGACTTAATTAATTGCCTAGCTATTAGCAATAAGTATGCAGGTTATATTAATAAATCCAATGAAAGCTCAAAAAAATGGAATAAATTAGAAAATAAGAAGCTTAAATGGGGAGAGTTACTAAAGTCAGAGAATATTTCTTTTGAATGTAAACGCAGAATAGAAAAGATCCAGCCTCAAACATTTGGGCAATTAAGTAGAATAGAGGGTATTCGTCCAGCTACATTAGCAGCTGTTGCAGGAAGTACTTTGTAATGGAAGAATTTGCAAAAGAATACTTTAAGCTATTAACAGAAGACTATAAGACTATTAATTTAACTAGAATCAATGAGTATGACGACTTTTATAATAAACAGATTATTGATTCTGTAGAAATATATAGTCAGTCTAAAGTATTTAAAGAATCACTAGATAATTCGAAGACTATGATTGATATAGGCTTTGGTGGTGGTTTTCCTATACTCCCAATGGCCAAGTTAAAACCAGATTATAAATTTCTTGGTATAGAAACAAGAAATAAAAAATGTACAGTTGTCGGCGAAATGGCACAGAAGCTGGGACTTAATAACGTAAACTTTCTACACTCAAGAATTGAAAACGTATTAATTGATAAAGAAGTTATATGTACACTTAAGGCCGTAGGCAAAGTTGGTGATTTCCTAAATAGAATTAATACAAGTAAGAAAATAAAAGTATTCTTTTATAAGGGACCTGGGTTTTATGAACTGGAAAAAGAGTCATTACAGGTTGCATTAAGAGACTGGAAAATCATAGAAGAGAAAGAAATTTTCGTGCCAAATACTGATAAACGGTTAATAATAGGTTTTGAGAATAAAAATGTTCCACATGGAACAGTTACTGACAACAAGCTTGTCAAAGTTTCTTCAATTATTTAAAAAGAAGATATCGAGAGAGGTACACACATGGCAAAAGTTATTGCGATAGCAAATCAAAAGGGTGGTGTAGGTAAAACTACAACTTCCGTCAATCTCGCAGCATGTTTAGCAGCAGCAGAAAGAAGAACATTAATAGTTGACTTAGATCCTCAGGGAAATGCAAGCGTAGGTCTAGGCGTTGATAAAGAGAGTTTTACTAACTCAAATATCTACCACGCAATGATTGGTGAAGAGAATATTGAAAACTGTATTTATAAAACAGAATTAGATCTATTAGATATTTGTCCATCTGATAATAATTTAATTGGAGCAGAAGTTGAGTTAATGAATGCTTTTGCTAGAGAGCAAAAACTTAAAAATGCATTTGAAACTATTAGATCTCAGTATGACTATATAATAATAGACTGTCCGCCATCTTTAAGTCTTTTAACGGTTAATGGTTTAACTGCAGCCGATTCATATATCGTTCCATTACAAACTGAATACTATGCAATGGAAGGTTTAGCTCAACTCTTAAATACAGTTAAGCTTATCAAGCAAAATTTAAATCCTAACCTTGAAAGAGAAGGGATTCTTTTAACTATGTATGATGGAAGAAATAATCTTTCTAAATTAGTAGCTGAAGAAATTCAAAATCATTTTGAAGAAGATACTTTTAAAACAATCATTCCTAGAAACGTAAAGTTATCTGAATGCCCAAGTCACGGGAAGCCAATAATTATATATGACATTACCTCAAAGGGTAGTGAAGCATATCTAAATCTTGCAAAAGAAATTATAAAAAAGTCACAAGTTAAAGAAAGCTTTTATAACCAACATAACACACAAATGGATATTCCAAGCTTTGATGATTATCAAATTTAATTGAGAGGAAGAGAGAGATGAATAAGCAAAACACAACGAAAGGTAAATCAGCACTAGGAAAGGGTATGGGAGCTCTTCTTGGATCAAGTGCAAGTACTTCATCAGCTGCATCAAAAGCCACTGAAAATAAACCAAGTGCTAGTGGAGCAATGTTAGTTCCTATTTCTATGGTTCAAGGAAATAAAGAACAACCAAGAAAAATCTTTAAAGATCAAGATCTTCAAGAGTTATCACAATCAATAAAAGAAAATGGAATTATTCAGCCAATAACTGTTAGTGAGCAAGATGGAAAATTTATTGTTATAGCTGGAGAAAGAAGATTAAGAGCTGCAAGACTTGCTGGTCTTGAAAGTGTTCCAGTACTAGTAAAAAAAGCAACTCAAAAAGAAACACTTGTAATGGCCATTATAGAAAATGTTCAAAGAAGTGATCTTAACTGTGTTGAAGAAGCGCTAGCTTATTATAAATTAATGAATGAATTTGAATTAACTCAAGAAGAAGTAGCAAAGAAAATTGGTAAAGAAAGATCTACTATTGCTAACTTTTTAAGAATATTAAAATTACCAAGAGAAGTTATTCAACTTCTTCAAAAAGAAGAACTAAGCTTTGGTCATGCGAAAGTATTAGCAGCTCTTAAAAATGATGATAAGGCCAAGAATTTAGCTCACCAAGCAGTTCAAGAGTCTTGGTCTGTTAGAGAGCTTGAAAAGAATATTAAAAAGCACAGACCTACTAAAGAGCGCCAATCTAATAAGTTTTTTGATGAAAAATTAGATGGATTAAAGAATAAACTTGAGCAAAGAACAGGGTATCAATTTCAACTAAAGACAAATCCGAAGGGTGCTGGTACAATTTCTATTAAGTTTAGCAATGAAGCAGAATTCAATGATATCTTTGAATACTTAGTTAAAAGATAATTATTGATATAGATCAAGGGAGATCTAGCAATGATTCCAAATAATGATATCTGTGCAATAATTGACGAGGGGTGTCGTTTTGAAGGCAACCTCTCGTTTAATGGTGTAGTTCGTATTTCTGGTGTTGTAACTGGAAGTATTTTTTCTAATGACACTTTAATTGTATCGGAAGGTGCAATCATTAATGCAGATATTAACGCCAACGTTATTCTTATCTCTGGTACCGTTAAAGGTAATATAAAAGCAACATCCCGTGTTGAAATTAGAAAGCCCGCACGTTTTGAGGGTACAGTTACATCACCAAGCCTTATTGTTGAGGAGGGCGTTATTTTCCACGGTGTAACAAAAATGAAAGACAAAAAGTAAGTTCTTACTTGACTATGTAAGCCCTTAAGAATATTCAATACCATTGATTTATTAATAAATTTACAAGGTATTGCTATGGATAGTGTGATTGCTATTTTTTCACAGTTAGGAGCAGACAGTTCTTTGCTCTATCAATTCGTTATTTTTGTTATTACTTTTATTCTTGGAAAGTTACTTTTCTTTAATCATCTTCAAAATGTTCTTGAAACTCGTACGGCTAAAACTGTTGGTTTAGAGGATAGTGCTGAAGCAAAATTTGAAGAAATTAATAAGATGTCCAAAGAGTATAAGGAAAAGATTTCTCAAGCCACTAAAGAGGCAAGAACAAATCTTGATACGCAAAAAACAGAGATCATTAAAAAAGAAGAAGCTCGTTACAGAGGAATTGAGTCAGAAGTTAACTCTCAAGTAGACGAAGAGAGAAAGAAAGTTGCTGAAGACATCAATGATAAAAAAGAACAGATTTTAAATGAAGCTGAAGGTCTTGCTTCAAATCTTGTGAATCAATTAACTAGAGGATAAGAAAAATGAAATTAGTAACTCTTACTTTAGCTCTTATTTCAAATAATCTTTTTGCTGCTGGTGGTGGTCCAACTGATCTTCTTCCAGCTTTTTTAAACTTTGGAATTCTATTTTTATTCTTAGGTTGGAAACTTAAAAAACCTTTAACAGGTTATTTCTCAAATAAGTCTGACGAAATTAAAACTATTCTAGATCGTGCAAACGTTAAGGCTAAAGAAGCTGAAATGATGATGCAAATGCAGAAGAAAAAAATTGATGGAATGAAAGATGAAATCAATAAAATTATGAGCGATGTAGATCAGCAAGTACAAGACTTTCAATCACACTACTCAAAAGAAATTGATGAAAGAATTGTTAAGCTTAAAGAAGATGCTTCTTTAAAAGTTGAAGCAGAAAGAAAGCAACAAATGGATTCATTAAGTGAATCTATTTTAAATAATGTTATTTCTAAAGCTAAGGCAATCTTAAAAAATGATAAGAACCTTGCTGAAGATGCAACAAAAAAAGTTTTAGAAGGGTTTAAAGCATGAAAGATAAAACTATTGCTAAAGTTTATGCCCATTCTTTTTTAGAACTAGGTAAAGATAAGAATATTGATATTGCTGAAGAAGTTACAAAATTAACTGAAATCATCAATGCTAGTAATGAACTTGAAAATGTACTTTTCTTAGATGTTTTTACAACTGAAGAAAAAGTTGCAGTATTTGAGGACATTGCCAAGAAAGCTAACTTATCTGCATTAATCACTGAGTGTATTAAATATCTAATAGCTGAAAAAAGAATTGGTTTATTTCCATTAATTTTTAAAGAAATTATCGTAATTGATGACGAAGCAAAAGGTTTCTTAAGAGGAACTATTGAAGGTGCATCAGATGATATTTCTGAAGAGTATAAGGCTAAGCTTCTAGATATGCTTAAAAAGTATATTGGAGATAAAAAGCCAGTACTTAACTATATTAAGTCAGAAGATATTACTGCTGGCTACAGAGTAACTGTTGATGATCTACAATTAGATGCTTCAGTTGATAATCAACTTAAACATTTCAAAGAAATGATAATTGGCGAATAACTATATAAAGGAAATTTGTAATGAGTACAACTATGAGACCAGAAGAAATTACAAACATCATTAAAGAAAGAATCTCGAATTTTGAATCAAGACTTGACGTTAATGAAGTTGGTACAGTTTTAACTATCGGTGACGGTGTTGCTAGGGTTTTTGGATTAAAGAATGTATTAGCCGGAGAACTTGTTGAGTTCGATAATGGTGTTAAAGGTATGGTTCTTAACCTTGAAACTAATAACGTTGGTATTGCAGTTCTTGGTAGTGATGTAGAAATTAAAGAAGGATCAACAGTTAAAAGAACAAATAAAATTGTTCAGGTTCCTGTTGGTGATGCACTACTTGGAAGAGTTGTTAATGCGATTGGTGAGCCACTAGATGGACAAGGTGAAATCAAGTCGAATGAATATAGAAATATTGAAATTAAAGCTCCTGGTATTATTAAAAGAAAACCAGTTCATGAGCCACTTCAAACAGGTATTAAAGCTATTGACTCTATGATTCCGATTGGAAGAGGACAAAGAGAGCTTATCATTGGAGATAGAAAAACTGGTAAAACTGCTGTTGCAATTGACACGATTATCAACCAAAAAGGTAAAGATGTTGTTTGTATTTATGTAGCAGTTGGACAAAAACAATCTACAGTTAGACAAGTATATCAAAAGCTTAAAGAAGCTGGAGCATTAGATTATACAATTATCGTATCTGCTTCTGCATCTCAAACAGCTCCACTTCAATATATTGCACCTTACTCTGGTTGTACTATGGGTGAGTTCTACAGAGATAGTGGAAAGCATGCTCTTATCGTTTATGATGATTTAACAAAACAATCAGAAGCATATAGACAATTATCACTTCTTCTTAGAAGGCCACCAGGGCGTGAAGCATTCCCAGGGGACGTATTCTATGTTCACTCTAGACTATTAGAGAGAGCTGCAAAAATGAGTGATGATGTTGGTGCTGGTTCATTAACAGCATTACCTGTTATCGAAACGAAAGAGGGTGACGTTGCTGCTTATATTCCTACAAACGTTATCTCTATTACAGATGGTCAGATCTACCTTGAGTCAGACTTATTCAACGCAGGTGTTAGACCAGCTGTTAACGTTGGTATCTCTGTTTCTAGGGTTGGTGGTGCCGCTCAAGTTAAAGGTATGAAGAAAGTTGCTGGTACATTAAGACTAGACCTTGCTCAATATAGAGAGCTTCAAGCATTCTC
>CAJXHA010000083.1 GCA_913053615.1 uncultured Bacteriovoracaceae bacterium
AAAACCCTCTTCCTGGTATTGGCTTTGGAATGGGAGATGTTACTCTGAGAGATTTTTTAGAAACTCATAAACTAATGCCTAGCTTTAGTGAAGCAGAGTCAGATATTTTTCTTTGTTACTTTGATGATAGTTCTTTTGCTTATGCTAATAAAATTGCAACTCTTATGCGAGAAAATGATTTAAGAGTAGAACTTAATCTTGGACCTATGAAATTTAATAAAATGTTCAAGATCGCTGAAAGCAAAGGCCATACAAATGTCGGTATTATCGGCGAAGATGAAGTTAAAAACCAAACGATAACATTAAAGAATATGAAAACTCGTAACCAACATAATACAGCTTGGGATAATTCGAGTGAGATGATTAAATTTTTAAAGGATTCATAATGCAAGAACTTGCTAAAACTTTTGAAAGTAAAGGTATTGAAGATAAATGGTATGATAAGTGGACAAAGGAAGGTTGCTTTAAACCCCGTGAGTCTAAAAATAAGAAAGGCACTTATACACTTCTTATGCCACCTCCAAATGTAACAGGTAAGTTACACATGGGTCACGCACTTGATCATACTCTTCAAGACGTTATAATTCGTCACAAAAGAATGCAAGGTTTTGAAACTCTTTGGGTTCCAGGACAAGACCATGCTGGTATTGCAACTCAAGCAAAAGTAGAGCAGAAAATCTATAAAGAAGAAGGTAAAACTAAGCATGATCTTGGTCGTGAAGAATTCCTTAAAAAAGTTTGGGAATGGAAAGAAGAGCACGGCAATGAAATTATCAATCAAATTAAAAAGCTTGGTGATAGCTGTGATTGGGATTACTTTACTTTTACAATGGATGAAATTCCAAATAAGGCCGTAAAGAAATTCTTTGTTGATATGTATAATGAAGGTCTTATTTATCAATCAGACTACATCATTAATTGGGACCCTATTCTACAATCTGCTATAAGTGATGCTGAAGTTGAACACAAAGAAGTTCATGGTCATTTTTATCATATTCATTATAAAGTAAAAGATTCTAATGAAGTACTAGAGATCGCCACAACAAGACCTGAAACTCTTTTTGGTGATACTGCCGTTTGTGTTAACCCTAATGATGATCGTTTTGAACACCTTATTGGGAAAACAGCTCTCGTTCCCCTCATTAATCGTGAAGTACCAATTGTTGCTGATGAACACGTTGATATGGAGCTAGGTACTGGATGCTTAAAGGTAACTCCAGGACATGATTTTAACGATTTTGAAATTGGTAAAAGACATGATCTACCGATAATAAATATTATAAATGATGATGGATCTTATAATGAAGAGGCCTCACCTATTCAAGGTCTTAAAGGCAAAGAGGCCAGAAAGAAGACGAAACAATTACTTGATGAAGCTGGCCAATTAGTAAAAGTGGAAGATCACAAACATCAAGTTGGCTATGGCCAAAGAAGTGATGAAATAGTTGAGCCAAGAGTATCTAAACAATGGTTTTTAAATACTCAAAAAATGGCAGAACTAAGTGTCGAAGCTGTTGAAAAAGAAAAGATGACTTTCTTTCCTAAGGGTTGGGAAAACACTTACTTTGCTTATCAAAAAAATCCAAGACCTTGGTGTATTTCTCGTCAACTATGGTGGGGGCATCAAATTCCAGTTTTTTACTGTGGTGACTGTGACCATACATGGGCCTCTGAATCAGAAGAATCTACTTGTTCAAAATGTAGTAGTGAAAATATAACTCAAGACCCAGATGTTCTCGACACTTGGTTCTCTTCTGGTTTATTTCCACTAAATACACTTGGTTGGCCTGATGCGCAAGCTATGAAAGAAAAAGGCTTTGATCGTTTTTATCCAACATCTACACTTGTTACTGGCTTTGATATTATTTTCTTTTGGGTAGCAAGAATGATGATGATGTGTGAAAAAGCAACGGGTAAAATACCATTTAACCATACTTATATTCATGCAATTGTTAGAGATAAAGATGGCGTTAAGATGTCAAAGTCTTTAGGGAACGTTATTGATCCACTAGAGATGATTGATCAATATGGTTGTGATGCTCTACGCTTCACCCTCGCAGTTAGCTCAGGCTATAATAGAAATATTAATCTCGATCCAGCTAAGATTGAAGGATATAGAAACTTTGTTAATAAGGTATGGAATGCATTTCGTTTTATCCATCCATACCTTGAAAATGCCAATGATGAAGCATTAGAGATCGATCAACTTCATCATCATGAGAGATGGATTTTAAGTGAACTTAATAATGTTATTAAGTCTGTAAATGAGTCTTTTGAAGAGTATCGTTTTGATGATGCAAGTAATGCTATTTACCACTTTGTTTATGAGAAATTCTGTTCTTGGTTTATTGAACTTTCAAAGGGTATTTTAAACTCTGAAAATCAAAGTTTAAAAACTCAAAGAGCAAATGTCTTAAAATTTGGTTTTAGACAAATTGTTAAGTTGCTTCACCCTATCTGTCCTTTCATCACTGAAGAGCTTTGGGTAAGCTTAAAGAAAGAGGATGAGGAAATGCTTATCCTTCAAAACTTTCCAAGCTTTGAAGAGAAATATGTTTTCAACGAAGACGTAGAAGACATGGAACGCTTTATCGAAATCACGACAGCAATAAGAAATTTACGTAATACTGTTAATATCAAACCAAAAGAAGAGGTTGAAATAAGACTTTTCACTGACGATGAAAATATCGCTAGATACTTTTATAAGTCTCGTGGATTCTTTAAAGAACTGGCCAATGTTAAGGCCGGAAAGATTAAAGATAAATCAATTGAGCGTCCTCTAAAATCTGTGATGAAAGCAACCACACATACAGAAGTTTTTATACCACTTGAGGGTGTTATTGATATTAATGACTATATCCAAAAGTTAGAACGCGACCTTAAAAAGGTTGAACAAGAACATGTAAAAGTTGATAAGAAGCTAAGTAATGAAAAATTTATTGCAAACGCTCCTGATGATGTTGTTGCAGAAGTAAAGGAAAAAGCACTTGGCTTCAAAGAACAAATGAAGTCGATTGAGTCTACCTTAAGCTCACTTAGATAATAATTTTAAATACTTACAGGGGAAATTTAGTATGAAACCTTTATAGGTTTACTAGGTTTTCCCTTTCCTTTCTTGTAAAAGAACATCAAAGGGATAAGTATGGGAAATTTAATCAAAATCGCATTCATTGCATGTTTGTGCACAAATTACACATTTGCTGCCGACAAAAAACCTGAAAAAAAAATAGCTGAAGTTTTTGTCCAAGAAATTAAAAAAGAAAGCTTCGAACAAATTTCTGAGTATCCAATTGTTCTAAAGTCTCGTGCAGATTCAAAAATTAAATCCCCCATTAACGGCGTTGTTGCTGATATAAAAAAGAAACTAGGCGATACAGTTCAAGAAAATGAAGTCATTGCCATTTTAAGACAACAACAAGGTGGCTTTGACTATCAACCATTAAAAGTTCGTTCCCCAATTGCTGGCAAGATAAGTAATATTAATGTTCACCGAGGTGAATATGTAAATATTGGAGATCTTGTCATTGAAGTTTTAGATCCGACTGAGATCTATGGCCGCATTGAAGTTCCTGTCAGAGACCATAAGATCATCCAACCAAATCAACCAGTAAAAATTGAATTACAACAGGTAAACAAATTAGATGTTAAGGGGAAGGTAGCAGGTATTTCCAGTGCAGCCGATCCAATGACAGGAACCCTTTCCGCTGATGTAGAGATTCTTGATAAAGATGAGTTTCCAATTGGTATCATTGGTCACGCCAAAGTAAATCGTGGAGCTAAGGAAGTTATGCTGATTCAAGAAAGTGCACTTAATTATAAGGGCGATGATATCTATGTAAAGATCGTTGATGATAAAAATCTAGTTACCAATAGAAGTATTAAGATTGGTGGAAAAAAAGCTGGAAAAGTAGAAGTACTTGATGGTTTGAAAACAGATGAGCAAATTATTGTCCGCTCAAATGGTTTTGTCGCTCCAGGTGATGAAGTTAAAATTGTGAGAAGGAAAGAGTGAGAAACCTTTTTGAAAACAAATTAAAAGTCTACCTAGTCCTAGGTCTTTTAGGACTTGTTGGAGTAATAAGTGGATTGAATCTTTCAATCTCTTTGTTCCCAAATATTTCAAGACCAACTGTTGGTCTTTGGATTAATTATGTAAATATTGAAAAGTCTGATTTTCTTGAAAACTATGGTTATGATCTTGAAAGAGAACTAGATACCCTAAAGAATGGAAAGATAAAGATTGAGAATGTGACTGCTGAGTTCTACGATGATGGACTTTTCATGCAAATTCTCTTTGACTGGGGTACCGATGCAGAAGATGCATACAGAGAAATTCGTTCAATAACAAATCAATGGCAAAATAGCTTACCTCAAGAGACTGCAGACACATTGCAAGTATGGCAGTGGAATGAAAATACAGGCTACCTTTCCATTAGTTTCTTTTCTCAAAATAAAACTATCGATGAACTTTACCAGCACCTCGATCCAATTCTAACTCCAGGCCTAAATGCTGCGAAAGGCTTTGAAGAAGCTCTTCTCTTTAACCCAAAAAAGAAAGAAGTAAGAATAGAGCTAAATCCACTTAAAATGGCTGAGCTAGGTATCTATCCGAGAGAAATTCAATCAATGATAACCCAAAAAATGCGCTCTTATATCGGTGGTTCTATCCGCTCAGGGGATAATAAGTTACAACTAAACCTTGTTGGTAATGAAAAAAGCATTGATGGACTTAAAAACATAAGACTTTATAAAGGGGATAAAAGTTTTCTTTTAAGTGAAATTGCCAAAATCTATTTTGCACCTCACTCAACGAGAAAGAGAATTTTTAAAACAGATGGAAAAGAGTCTTTGATTGTTTGGGCAAAACCAAAAGCTGGAGCCAATGTCAAAGAGGCAACTGAATCAATTATCAAATTAATAAAAGATAAAGAGCCTGAATTTGATAAAGATGTTTCTTATAAGGTACTTGTTGATCCCAGTGAGTTTATCAGAAGTGCTATTGGCAATGTCTTTAAATCAGTCGCTATTGCTAGCTGCCTCGCAGTGCTGGTTCTCTTTCTTTTCATGGGAAGCCTTAGAAACGTAAGTAGTGCATTTATTGAGATACCTTTTAGTATCATTCTTGCTTTTATCTTAATGGAAATTTTTGATATGAACTTAAACCTCATATCACTAGGTGGGATGGCATTAGCCGCAGGAATGAATGTTGACGCTTCTATTGTTGTTCTTGAAAATATTATTCGCCACTTTCACATGAGTAAAGAGCAAACTAATAATGATTTTAGTTATGCTTATAAGTGTGAAGTTATACTAAAGGCCTTAAAAGAAGTTTGGCGACCAATTGTTGTTTCAACAATTACCACTTTAATTGTATTTACTCCTTTGGTTTTCACCAAAGACCTTACTAATGCTGTCTTAGGAGACCTTGCGAAGGCTGTGATTTTCTCTCATGGTTTTGCATGTCTTATTGCACTAATCATCGTTCCACTAGTAAGAACTCAGATTATTAATAGAGAGTCTCTTCACTCTAAATCTATTCTTGATAGACCTATGAGTAAGTTTGAAGTTTTTTATCAGCGAACTTTGTACTTCTTTATTAATAATTTAAAAGCAAGGCTAGCTCTCTTTATAGGTATTCCTACCCTACTTATACTTTCATTAATGCTTGTAATGCCAGAAATACCAAAAGAATTAATTGGTAAGCCCCATACTGACTGGGTCATTCTTAAAGTTCAAAGTGATACAGCAAAGAGTGTTAAAGATATTGAAGTCTTAATCCAAAAAGCGGAGCTTAAAGTAAACGAATTATTTGGAGATGAAATTAGCTATAACTTTATGCAAATTAGACGTGAGAATAATGGCAATCTAATGCTTAGACTGAGAGATAAGAGTCAAGTTGAAAACTTTCAAGACCGTTTAAAAGAAGCATTTCCAAATACGCCAGAAGTTCGCTTTAGTATCTTTCCATGGAACCCAGCTGAATTACCTCTCCCCCACTATCCAGATATTGAAGTTCATATTAAAGGTAAAGATCTTAATGCTATGTCGTCTGCTGGAGAGCAACTCTTAGTAGGAATTAAAGAGAATAAAATCGATGATAATATGTGGTCAGAGCCAAATCTTAAAAAGTCCGAGAAATTCCTAGTTTTACCTTTTGATTCTATTTGGCAGGAAATTCAAAAATCAGGAAGCTCTGTTAGTGCCAGAGATATCCTAGATATAACAATGCTAGCAGATTCTGGAAAACGCATTAGTGAATTATACGAAAATGGAGAGAAAACAGATATCGTTATGAAATTCCCAGACAAGTATAAACTTAATGATGCTAGTTTGGCAGCTTTTCCACTTAAAATTTCAGAAAAAATTATTCCTTTGAGCTCATTAGTAGATTTAAAGAAAGTAGAGTCAGCACCTTCGAATATTAGATTTAACTCTGAAAATTTAATTAAGCTTAAATCAGAACTCTCTAAAGAGAAAAAAGATAATAAAGAAACAATTAAGGCGAATATTCAAAATTACTTAGATAAAGAAAAAGACCATTTTAAAGGTGTAAGTATTGAGCTCGTAGATGAGAATCAAGACCTGACTAAAGCATTAGCACAACTATACCAATCTATTTTGATATCTTTAATCCTTATTGCCTTTGTGCTTATGTTGCAATTTGGAAATGTACTAAATGTATTAACAGTCTTATTGGCCATACCACTGGGGCTTATTGGTGTTATTATTGCTCTTTATATTTTTGATAGCACACTTTCATTAAATTCAGCTCTAGGAGTAATTCTCTTAAATGGGATTGCAGTCAATAATAGTATCCTCTTAGTAGACTTTGCTAATAGAGAGTTTGAAGCTGGTAATGATGCATTAAATAGTATCTTAAATGCTTCTAAACAAAGACTTAGACCTATTCTGATTACTTCTTTAACCTCTATCCTTGGAATGCTTCCAATAGCTTTTGGAATGGGAGAAGGTGGAGAAATACTACAACCATTAGGTATTGCTGTGTCATGTGGACTATGGGTATCAACCTTTTTAACTATCGTAATCATTCCACTCGTTCACTATAGTGTCTTAAAAAGAAATGAAAAAGGACGTGGTTTTGGATTTGTTAATGAGACTTTGCGTGAAAGTATAAATAACTTTGAATCACCAGAGGTGACTCAATGAAGTTAACTCTCCTTTTTATATGTATGGTAAAGCTAGTATCCGCATCAACAACAAGTGGTTTAGATACAATAAAAGAGTTAACTCAAATTAATATTGATTATTTAGATGCTCGTTTACAAACCATTAATTCACAAGAAGATAAGGAAATAGCTATTTATCAGTACTTTCCTACAATTAGTCTTTTCGCTTCAACATTTGAGTCAGCAGCCAGCTTTGGATTTGCAACTGATCAAATCAAATCTCAAGGAATCACTGCACGTTGGACGGTTTTTAATTTTTTCCAAGATTTATATAAATATCATGCTGCAAAGAATACATTAAAATCAAATGAGTCATTCCAAAGAGCGATGCTCTTGGCGGCAGAAAAAAGTTCATTTGAAGTCTATTTAAACTATTTAAATAATTATGAACAATATATGATAAAAAAAGATATCACAGAAACACTTGATCAAAGTGCCAAGGTTGCTAAGGGAAAATTCAAGCGTGGAGAAACTTCTGGATCCGAGTCAAATAAGATTATTATCCAATCACTGAATACAAAGAATGAATCAGAAACATTCTTAGCTAATTCTGAGTTTTATAAAGAGAGAATTCTTAAACTCTTAAAAAAGAAGTCACTAAAACCCACTTGGCCTCTTTCAGAGTCCAATATAAAGTCAAAAGTTTCACAACTTTTAAAAGCGAAAGCTAGCTTTGAGCAAAATCCCAATATAGAGAAGTTTCGCTTTGATAAAAAGGCAATGGAAGATCTAGTTACTTCTCAAAAGCTAAGACACTTAGGAGAAGTTAATTTAAACTATAGAAATCAAAAATCTAATCTTGATGGATTTAATGATTGGGATACTCAAATCACTCTTACTTATACCTTTCCGATTTTTGCTAATAACACAATTCAGGCCGATGTGGTAAAGACAAAGAATAAACTAAAACTAGCTCAAACTAAATTAGAGCAGGAAAAGGCGAAACTTCGGGCCTTAAAGAAATCTCAAAAAATAAAGATAAGAATAAGTTTTGAAAATTTTAAAAGACAATTACAAGCATCAAAGCTAGCCAATACGGTTTACCAACAAGAATTGCGTAAATTTAAAAGAGGTCTAGTGAGTGTGAATGATTTACTTTTTGAACAACAAAGACAATCTCAAGCACAACTTGGTTTAATAACTTCTAAGAATGACCTACTTTTAAGTCTAGTCGATTTTTGTCATTTGCAAGGGAAAGAGTTTAAGACGTGTTTATAAAAAAAAGGCCTCGAGATTCGAGACCTTTCTTTATAAATGAATGAGTTTTATTCTGTAACAGTTAGAACTTGTTCGATGTTTTTGAAGTATCTTAACTTTCTAGCAAGTCTTCTTTTTTTCCATCTTGGAACATATTCTTGTCTTGCAGGGAAAGCATTTCTGTCATACTTAGCTAAAGTAGCATCGTCTCCACCATTCCAAAGTGCTCCGATATTTCCAAATACTGCAATACCTGTTTTACCAGCACTATCAGAAGAGTAAACACCAGCAGTTACGTTAACATTCTTGATGTCAAAGTTAGGGAATACACCAATATTACCTAAGCTATTTCCAATTCCATCTAATTGCTTGATAGAAATTGCAAAACCAACAAGAGTCATATCATCTTTTTGAGATACATAAACAACTCCGTTGATCCCATTAACTGGAATAGCAACTACACCTGCACCCATTGTATCAACAGGTAACATGTTTCCATTTGGAAGAGTTACAACTCCACCTGGTAACTTTAAGATTTCAGAAAGGTTAACATCTACCGCAACATGGTTCATACCATCCGCTCTGTAAAGTCTTAGATAACCATAATCTTTTGGTAATGGAAGATGTAAAAATGGAAGTTCTGCAGATCCTAAATCTAATTGGAAGTCAGATACAACAAATTTTTGATCATCTTGGTCTCTCGTTTCAAGAGCAAAGTCAGTTACGATCTTCTTACTCTCTCCACCACAACTTGCTAAGATAAAAGACATAACAAGTGTCATAAGTAGCATTGTTTTTTTCATAATCACCTCTTTAAAAAGTTAGTTTTTAACATTGAATAAAAACTCATATTGTTTTCAATATATAATTCCATTGTAAGTATCTGCCCCTATAAGACCAGAGTGCAATTATTGCCATAGTTTCATAGAGATACTTTCACAATTGTTTAAATAGAATGAAAATATAAGACATACTCATATTAGTTTTATGAGATATTAAGGACATTAGTGACTAACTCGCTGTGTCTAAGTCGGGTTTTTATTCTTGGTTTTCAGCTTGTTTTTGATTAATAAACTCAATTACTTCATCAAAAACTTTATTATATTGAATGCCATCTGCACCTTTAAATTGGTCTTCAGATAGATTGAACTGTCTAACATCAGCATAAAAATAGTCATTACCATATTGAGAATAAAGATTTTCTTGAAATAGGTGGTGAATATGGGAGCCGCAATAAGCTGCCACTTGGTAGAGTTGATGATTTTCAGTTATAAATGTCCACGCGTACGAAACGGCCTTAGAAAAATCTATTAAACTTTTTGAATCAAAAATCTTATAAGTGTTTTTTGTATTTAATGTTTCAATATATTTTCTCATTTCTTCAGCATACACTTCATCATCCATATCCCTTGCCATGAGGACAAAGTTAGTATGCTCGCTCAAATCAAAAAGTTCTTGATAATAATCTAGGATTACTCCATCTTTAACTTCAAGATTGATCATAACATATGGGTTCTCTCGCCAATCTAAATAATACTCTTTCATTTCTTTAGAACACACATTCGGAATTTGCTCTGGAAATTGATCCTCTAATAGAGGTCTTAAAAGCTCAAAGAATTGTTCACTCTTTTTTCTCCCTGCAAGTAGATTAACTTTATGACTTAGAAAAAAGTTATTTTTACCACTTGAAAAGCTTACTCTCTCTAATGCTTTAAGATTTTTTCCAATAGTTGCATCCACAAGACTTTGAGTAAATGAAATAAAAAGATCACAAGCTTCTAGCTTAGAGTTCACCAGTGCTCTATGGATTGTAAAAACACTTTTAAAATCTTCTTCCTCAAACTCATGGTAATAAGCATTAAATGGAAGAAGGTTTAGAATCTCAACAGTTTTTTTATTAGATATAAAATGAAAATTTAATACTTCATGTTCAATTTCGTCTTCAATTTCAGCATTTTTATCTTCGATAATTTTTTTATAATACTTAACAAGTGCATGAACAGTTGGATAACTTTGAATTTTATCCTCAATTGTATCTGGAAGTTTAAGCACTATATTCATGATTTTTAATCCAATAGATAGTATAATAGCTAGTTGCTAATGGTGGTACTATTATAGCAACAAATGGGATCGCAACAAGTGCTAAGAAAAATCCCCCAGATAAAGAATAACCCAAAAAGTTTCCTCTTAAGTCTTTAAAACACGCACTTGATGTTAGATTTTTTCTAGACCAAGTATAATCAACAAAGCCTGCAGCTAATATTAATGTATTTAAAAAGATGCTTACTGGTGCAAGGATGGGAAAGAAGCTTAATAAAAAAGCTAAACCTGAAAGAACAACAATCACGACAATCTTTTTACTTTCATTCAAAAGGACAGAGATCAACTTACCTGAAATAAAGGAAAGTGATTCTGACATAGTGAAGTTATTTTCTCCTTTTAGCTTTTTTTCAATCCTAGCACTTAGGAGATCATTAAAAGGAGATGATATAAGAGAAACTATTAAAACAAATGTATAATTGATAAGAAAATAAAGAACGATGGTTAAGATAATTGAGATGATCCAATAAACTATTGAGCCCATTACACCTTCAGAGATATGACTTTCAATTAATCGTTTCCCCTCAGTTGTAAATTCAGAATAGGCCCATCGCCCTGCAAAGTAATATAAAGCCGCACCAACCATCATAGGAAAAGATGCCAATAAGAAGTTAACCTTATCTTTGGTAATCATTTGAACTGATGGTTTAAAAGTAGTCAGTGCGTTTTTAATCATTGTTAAAATCCTCCAAGGATTGAAAGTCCTGAGTCTACATAAAGTGTTTGCCCAGTAACACCTTTAGAAAGGTCACTTGCCAAATAAACAGCATTTGAACCCACATCTTCTTGAGTTACATTTCTTCTCAGTGGAGCTTTCTCTTCAACTTGCGCTAGTAATTCTCTAAAACCAGATATACCAGAGGCCGCGAGAGTTTTAATTGGACCTGCACTGATACAATTAACTCTTACACCCTTCTCACCCATATCATAAGCTAGATAACGTGTAGACGCTTCAAGAGCGGCCTTAGCAACTCCCATTACGTTATAGTTTTTAATAACTTTTTGTGATCCATAATAAGTCATAGCGATAATTGATGATTCATTATTCATTAATGGCTCTAGTTTTTGTGATAAACCAACCAAAGAGAAGGCAGAAATATCACATGCCAATTGATAACCTGAACGACTTGTATCTAAGAAACGACCTTTTAAATCTTGTCTGTCCGCAAATGCAATTGAGTGAACAAGAATATCAAACTTATCCCAATGCTTATTAACACTCGCTGCTAGGTTTTCATAATGTTCATCATTTGTAACATCCATCTCAAAAGTAAAGTCTGCCCCAAGCTCCTCTGCTAAAGGTTCAACTCTTTTCTTTAAAGCATCGTTTGCATAACTTAATGCTACCTGAGCTCCTTGTTCCTTAAGTGCCTTTGCAACTCCCCATGCTATAGAACGATCATTTGCTACACCAAAAATTAAAGCTTTTTTTCCTGATAGAATTCCCATATATAACCTCGACTGGTATCTAAAATTTAAGTGACTATTAGATCATAACTCACGGTAGATGACACTAACTCAAAGCGACAAATAGCTCA
>CAJXHA010000084.1 GCA_913053615.1 uncultured Bacteriovoracaceae bacterium
GAGATTGTGAAATGCTAAGAGATAGGAGCTATTCCTATGGCATGTATTGTACCCCAGAATATAATGGTGGTTATGGTAACGGTGGCTACGGTAATGGCGGTTACGGAAACGGCGGTTATGGTAATGGCGGATACGGTAACGGTGGTTACGGAAACAGAAGTTGTGCAGTTGAGTTAGTAGACAGATGGGGATATAGAATTCAAACTTTTTACTCTAGCTCTTACGGAGGCAGAAATGGTGGGCCACAAGTTTGTCGTGATGCTTTAAGAGATTGTAATAAGTATAAAACAGACTATAACTACCACGGTGCTAGATGTGAGACGAGAAGATAAGCAAAATTAATTAATAAAATATAAAGAAAAAATGAAAATAAAAAAGGGAGCTAATTTAGCTCCCTTCTTTTTTATCTAAAATAATTTTTAATTAGAAACATCTTACAGGTACATCAACCCAAGACCACATAAATCTTCCATAAATATCTCTTTGCTGAACATAACCCTGACATCTTACTGCACGTCCAGGTAAAACTCCAAAGCGACAACTATTATTCATATGAGATGGAACACCACTATAAGCATAACCATAAGTCTGACACCAAATTCTTCTTCCATTTGGACAAATAGTATAAGCATGACAACTAGTCATTGAAGTACGCCATGGATAATAAACCGCACTCTTATCAATATTAAATTCACTATTAAAATTTTCCACACTCATCAGTTCACCTTGTGAACTTGCTGCGAATACGTTTAAAGAAACTAAAGCAATCAGCCCCATAAGTAGTTTCATACTTCCTCCAATTAAAATTTAATAGGCGATATCTATCAAAATAAATGAAGGTTTCAAATTAACTAGATAATTTTTTCAAAGGCTATATTGTAAAACCAGCTACTTGCAGTTTTTCTCGAGTTAGAAATAGGTTAGCTCCACTCATAAGCACCACTATAATGGCCAAAATAAAGAGCAAGCCACCATCTCTTTGCACTTCAATCCCCAAAACAAATATATGACTTAAAATTGCCCCACTCATAACACCTAAGGCCCCAAGGCTTCCAAGCTTTGTGAATTTAGGCACCAATAATAAGCTAGCAACTATCAATTCAATCACTCCTGAACCAATCCTACCTAGGGCACCAACACCTAATGTTTCAAAGATCCATACTGATTCAGGTGCAGCTGTGAATTTAAAAAAGAGAGTCTGTAATAATATAACTGCTGCGATTATTCGAGTGGCCCAAACTAAAATTTGCATAAAAAAACTCCCAGGTTCATCAAAACATTTACTATTCTGAGTGAGACCTAGGAGCGGTATCTTACAAATTTAAATTTTTAATTATTCAGGACTCTTATCTGGATCCATTTGTGATTGAAGATAATTCTGCTCTCCAACCTTACTTAAGAGACTTAACTGAGTTTCAAGCCAATCAACATGATGCTCTTCACTTTCAAGAATGCTTCTAAAAAGATCACGAGTCACATAATCTCTTTCCTTCTCACAAAGCTCGATATGATCTTTTAGTCTTGGAATAGCTTCCATCTCAACTGCTAGGTCACAATCAAGAATCTCCTTAATATTTTGACCAATTCTAAGCTTTCCTAATTTTTGTAGATTAGGAAGACCCTCTAAGAAGAGAATTCTTTTAATCAACTCATCAGCGTGCTTCATTTCATCAATAGAAGCATCATATTCATGCTTTCCAAGCTTTTCTAATCCCCAGTCTTGTAACATGCGGGCATGGAGAAAATATTGATTAATTGCCGTAAGCTCGGCCGTTAGAACGTCATTTAATGCATCGATGATTGATTGTGTGCCTTTCATAAGAACTCCTTCATTTACTCAACTATTAAAGCAGTAAATCAAAAGAGATTCAAGTAAAATGGCCTAATTTTTCTTATAATTTCGGGGGTTTGACTTAGCTACCTGAGGTAGGCTATTGCTACTTTCGTTGACTATATTCAACGCCTCTTCAAAGCATGAGCCACAGTCACTAGCAAGTCCTAGTTTTTTGAAGACCTCTTTTCTATTTCCAGAGGTTTTAACAGCTTCGCGAATGTCTTGGTCGGTAATACCCTTACATAGACAGATATACATAATTTAAGTATATCACTCAGTTGTTTGATATGCAAAACAAAAGTTGGAGTGAGTAAATATTTCCTTGTACTATCAAACGATAAGTTATGAAAATCACAAGAAGACATATTTAACGCATCGATTATTTGGTCATATTAATGAGCTAGCTTATGATAGTAGTAATCACTTTATGGAATATGATCTGGATGGAAATCACACTAGAATATAATTACGATAAATTAGGTAATAGAATTGCAATGCAAACTCCTTATGGAAGTTTTGGATATAGTTACGACTCCAATAATAGACTCACAAATCTTACAAACCACAAAAATGAAAGTTTTGGATTTAGCTATGATTCATCTAATAGAATAACTCAAATAACTAGACCAAATGGAGTAACAACAAATCATTCATTTGATAAAAACTCATTTTTATCAAGCATAATTCATTCTAAATCAGGGAGTAATATATCAACTTTCAATTACACAAGAGGTTTTCTTGGTAATAAAACGAGTGTTACAACTGGAAGAGGTGAGCATTTAAGGGCACTAGATCCAATTTCGTGTGAAAGAGTAAAACTTCCTAAGTCTGGTAGAAAAATACCGAGGTAACTATGAATTTAGATTTGTTAAATATTTCAAGTGAGCTTAAAGAAAATCTTGAGGATAAAAGAGTTCAGATCTTTTTTGATCCAAAATTTAGAGAGTTTTTCATTTGGGGAAATGATCAAAAAACAGTCATTCAGACTATAAAATATTGCCCTTTTACTGGAGAAGAATTAGTGTCTAGTTTAAGAAACCAATGGTTCGATATTTTAGAAGATGAGTTTAATATTGATGATCCGACAGGTGAAGATAGAAATAAAGTTCCAAGTGACTTTCTTGATGAAACCTGGTGGGTAAAACGAAAGTTATAACTTTATCAAAACCAGTCTTAAAAATCCCTTAAATAATATGGTTTTAAATCAATACAGTTTTAATATTGCCAAGGTAAAGACTACCGGAGAATTTATGGAAGATTTGGTTTATATAGTTGTTGAAATGTTACTGATTATCCCAGGGGCATTTATACGTAAGTTGATTAATTATAAAAATAATGAAAAAGAATTTAAAGACTATTTAGAAGATGACTGGTTCATCAATGGAGCTGTCGGATTTATTTCGTGTTCGGTAGTTACCGTAATTGTAGTAGTAATATATAAATATGTAACATGATAGAATAAACTCTCTCTTATCTTAATTTAATGAACGAGAGCAATATTATCTTATTATTAGTTTGGTGATAACAATACAATATTCACAAACTATCAAAAAACCTGTATTCTAGCTCCATGAAAGAAATCAACCTCCAAAACCTAATGCCCCATCTGCTTTACCAGTTCAAAAGCGAACATGAGCTTGAGAAGACTATTGAGAAAGTAGGGCAGATTTTTAATCATATGCGTGAGAATCTCGAAAGCTATGCTAATGATGAGAAAATGATAAGTGCTTATGTGGCCTATTATCTAAGCACCAATATTCCAAAGCTTTCTCATGTATTGGATATGGTGGGAATTGATTTAAATGATTATGAAAATTTTTATGATATTGGTACGGGCCCAGGTACTTTTTTAATCGCCGCCCATGCTATGAATCCAAAACTGAATTTAGTGGGGATAGATAAGTCCGATTTAATGTTGGCGCAGGCCATGCAGATTTTAAAAGGTCTAGGTGTTAATAGCGATTACTCACTTGGTAAAAAGGTTGGGGAATTTGAAAAAAAGAAGTCTCTAGTTTTATTTTCTCATTCTTTAAATGAGATGAGTGAGAATGAAGTTGGTAATTATTTAAAGTTAATTGAAGATCAAGATGTTTTGATAATTGAGCCTGGAACCATGGAAGTTTTTAATAAGCTTATGCCAATACGTGAAAAGATGATTGAACGTGGGTATGAGGTGAAGTTTCCTTGTCATAGTAATAAGGCCTGTCAGTTAAATCCTGCTACGGATTGGTGTCATCAGTATATTATGGTTAAGCATAATGATGAGGTGGAAAGATTAACTCAGAAGTTACATAGGAATAGAAGATTAATGCCATTAAGTGTGTTCTTTTATTCTAAGAGTGCTGAGGTAGAGAAGTGTATGGCGAGACTTATTCGTGTGCATAAGCCAACAAAGTTTAGTATTGAGTGGGAAGTGTGTATGAGTGATCACTCTATTCAAAGATTAGAGATTCCAATTAAGCATTATTCAAAAAAAGAACAAAAAGAATTACTCAAAGTTACTGCGGGGAGTGCAGTGAACTTTGAGGTAATTAAAGAATTAAGTGATCGTTTAAGAGTAAAGCTTATTTAAGCTTATTTGATTTTGTTTTTTTAAAGTCCAAAATCATTATTCCCAAATTGCTCCTTATCTCCTGCATTTGAGCGGGGATTTCTAAGACTAAAAGGTTTTTTAACGACTTTATGAGCGAGGGTAATTCCTTCGTCAATGTATTTATCTAGGTTTTTATGAGTTGGCTTTTCAACTTCTTTAAAGAGATGAACAGTTTGAGTTGGAAAGGCAAAGTTAACTTCAAGCTCTTTAGCGAGTCTTAGGATATCGATATTAAGGCGATGACGTTCATTGAGTTCACGAGTGTAGTCATCTGTTTCCCAAAAGACCATAAGGCTTATGTCTAGTGAGGAGGCTCCATAGCCTGAGAAGTAGACATTGAAGTAGTCTTTACGGGTCCATTTATGTTCTAAAATGATTTGGCGAATTCCTTCACAGAAGGCCTCAATTTTTTCTGGAGGTGTATCGTATTCTACACCGAGGGTAGTGGAGAGTCTTCTGTATTGGCGCTTACCAAGATTATCGATGGAGCGATTGATAAGGTCTCCATTTGAAACGGTAATAACAGAGTCGTAAAAAGTTTTAATACGAGTAGAACGAAAACCAACTTCAATGACAGTTCCCTCTAATTCTCCGGAACGGATAACATCGCCTATATCAAAAGGACGATCAAGTACGAGCATGATGGAACCAAAGAAATTGGCAAGGGTGTCTTTAGCGGCAAAAGCGAAGGCCAGACCACCGATACCGAGACCTGCGATCATACCTGTCACATCAAAGGTAAGGCTTGAAGCAACTAAGAGTGCTCCAAAAGCGTAGACGATGACATAAGAGGTTTTAGTAAAGAGTGGGATAATGATATCGTCAAATTTAGTGGATGTGGCAGCTGCTTTCTCTTTTAGATAATAAGAGATGGTATCTACAGTTACGTGACCAAGCCATACTGCAAAGACAGAGAGGACGATATAACAGCCTCTTTTTAAGACTGCTAAAAGACTTGGCTCAAGATCCAAATAAGGCATGGCAAAGTAGAAGATATAAACTAGGAGCATTTTCCCTATTGGATTTAAAAGCTTTTGTAAGACCTCAGGTGGGGCAAATTTAAAGAGCTTAATATTATTATTGACGATAATACTGGTTAGAAAGACGATGAATCTTTCAAGTACATAAGCGATTGCGATAATGATGAAAAGAAAGAAGAGCTGCCAAATTTCAAAAAGTAGAATATTTCCATTCATCCAATTAGGTAGTTTTTTACGAATACTTTCTCGCCAGCTTTCATAGCGAATAACATTATTTACAGTGGCCTTGTCTTTAAGGACTTTTTTATAGCCTTTAAGGGAGAGAAGTGTGGCGTGAGAGAATTTCCACTTTTCTTCTGTTTTTATGACGGAGATTTCAAGATCATCTCTTTTGTCATAGACCCATTTTTTTTCTTCTAATTCAGTTGGTATTTTGGAGTAGTCTACTTTTTCTAAACGATCAAAAACCCAAATTAATTCGTCAGCATATTTTTTTCCTGCATCTTCTCTTACGGCCGAATCTGTTTTGGATAAATCTAGTGCACTGAGAGCATCGTCATATGATTCACTAACATCATTATTAGATTTAACCATAACCATACTTTTAAGAAAGGTTTTAAAAGTATCACGAGGAGTTGAGAGCTCTTTATAGGATTGTGCTGAAACGAGCATAGAAAATAGGCTTGTGAGCATAATAAAACGCATAGATATTCCTTTAACTTACTGAATTTTATTATCTATTCATACCTTGACATGAGCGAAATCACAACCATCTTATAGATAGACAAGGCAGTTATGCCGCTCAATTATGAGGAGTAAATATGAATAATTTCGATCAAATAATTAATGGTGCATTGAGTATAGCTCAGTCTCGTGCCATTGAATTGAAAAATACTGAGCTTACCCCAGCTCACTTATTATATGGATTAGTGACAAATAAGAGTAGTTATTTAAGTCAGGTTTATGGGCCTGATTTACCTAAGATTGAAAAGCTCTTAGAGGGGACTCCTAAGACTTCACAGAGTTTAGAGGTGGATCAGATTAGACCTTCTAGTCAGTTGAGTTCATGGATTACAAAGGCGCAAGCTGAATCTTCTAAGGAAGGGAGAAAGGAAGTTGGTGAGAAAGACTTTGTAAAATTCTTGCCAGATTTTTTTCCAACACTTGATTTAGACTATGCAAAATTAAATGGAAATTTTGATAAAGAAGAAGTTCCAAGCTTCTTAGTGGATCTTAATGAAAAGGCCAAAAAAGGCAAGTTAGACCCAGTGATTGGAAGGACTAAAGAGATTCGTGCGGTGATGGAAATTTTAGGTCGAAGATCAAAGAATAATCCCGTTTTAGTAGGGAGTGCTGGTGTTGGTAAGACGGCCATTATTGAAGGCCTCGCCGAGGCGATTGTTAAAGAGAATGTGCCAGATGTTTTAAAAGGAAAAACCGTTTACTCATTGGAACTTGGTAGCCTTATTGCGGGGACTAAGTATCGTGGTGAGTTTGAAGAAAGAATACAGAGTCTTTTAAAGTTTGCAGCGGAGGGTGCTGGTCAATATATTATTTTTATTGATGAGATTCACCAAATTATTGGTGCCGGTAAAACTGATGGTGCAATGGATGCGGCAAACTTATTAAAACCTGCACTTGCCCGTGGAGAATTACACGCCATTGGTGCTACGACTGAAGAGGAATTTCAAAAATACATTCTTAAGGATCCTGCCCTTGAGAGAAGATTTAGAAAAGTTCCAGTCTTTGAGCCTTCTAAAGAAGATGCTATTGAGATTCTCATGGGGCTTAAAGAAAAGTTTGAATCTCACCATGGGATTAAAATCTCTGATGGTGCAATCTATAGCTCGGTTATGTTAAGTGATCAGTATATTAATGATAAAAATCTGCCAGATAAGGCGATTGATTTAATTGATGAATCATCGAGTGCCTTAAAGCTTAGTGCAGAGGCCATGCCAACGGAGTTAGAGATTTTAAAAGCGGATATTCGCAATAAGAGAATTCTCTTACAAGTTGAGAAGGATCCTAAGATTCAAACGGAAATTGATGAGCTTCAAAAGAAATTTGATACTGGCTATAAAGCTTGGGAAGAACAAGTGAATACCCTTAAAAAAGTTTCTGAAGTGAAAGGACGTTTAGAGCGCTTAAGATTTGATCTGGAAGTTGCTGAGCGTGAAGGGGATTTTGAAGAGGCCAGTCGAATTAAGTACTCTTTAATTCCTGAAGTAGAAAAAGAGCTCGAGAGTAATTCACATGATTGGATTTTAAATGAAGAGCATATTGCAAAAGTGATTTCTCGTCACACAGGTATTCCTAGTGAGAAGATTTTAAAGACTAAGCAAGAGGAGCTCTTAAATTTAGAAGAACATTTAAATCAAAGAGTTTTTGGACAAACTAAGGCGATTCATGAAATCGCTGAAACACTCCTTGCGAGTTATGCTGGTCTAAATGATGAAACAAGACCACTAGGTTCTTTTATGCTTATGGGACCAACTGGTGTGGGGAAGACGGAAACGGCCAAAGCATTGGCGGAACAACTCTTTGATTCAGAGGAAAATATAGTTCGCTTAGATATGAGTGAATTTTCTGAAAAACATTCAGTGGCAAAACTCATTGGGAGTCCCGCAGGTTATATTGGTTATGATGATGGTGGTGTCTTAACTGAAGCTGTGAGAAGAAAGCCATATAGCGTAGTACTCTTTGATGAGATTGAAAAGGCCCATCCAGATTTTAGTGATATCTTATTACAGATCTTAGATGATGGAAGGTTAACGGATAATAAGGGGCGAGTGATTAGTTTTAGAAATACTATTATTTTAATGACGACTAATTCAAAAGTGCCTGAAAAAGATTTTAAACCAGAAGTGCTTGGACGTTTAGATGCAAGATTAGAGTATCAAAGTCTTGGAAGTGAGATTATGCTTAATTTAGTGGATAAGCAGATTAAGCTTTTACAAAAACGTCTTGAGTCTAAGAAGGTTACTTTAGAATTTTCTGATGAAGTAAAAGAGCACCTGGCAAAAATTGGCTTTGATGAAGTGTATGGAGCAAGACCTTTACAGTCAGTGTTTTCAAGAGTTGTGATTAGGCCATTATCTAAGTACATCTTAAGAGGAAATGATGAGATTAAGGAATACTCAATAGTCTTAGATAAGAATAAGGAAATTGAGATTATGCCGGTATAAGCTCTGAGTAGATTAATTAATTAAATTCTTCAAACCATAGGCCGTATTCATTTTGAATGCGGCTTTTTTCTTCTTCACTAAATTTATTTCGATCAAGACTTACAAATTTTAGGTTTGGAAGAGCATTGAGTTTTAAATCAAAGTTTTCCAACTTATTATCATTTAAATTAAGTCTTTTAAGTTTTTCTAAGAAATAAATTTTCTCACTTAAGCTTGTGATTTCATTCTTTGCCAAATTTAGCTCAGTTAAATTATTAAGTCCTTCAATATTCATGGGAAATTCACTAAGTCCATTTGAGGCCATGGATAACATTTCAATGGCACAGTTTTCTTCAATCATGGCCGGAAGGACTTTGATGGCACAATTATTAAGGTTTAAGACTCTAAGCTGTGGCAGCATTAGGAGCTCCTTAGGAACTTCTGTAAGCTTAGGTGCTTGAATATGAATTTGTGTAAGTGTTTTAAGGTTTTCAATTTGAGTGGGGATATACTCTAGTTCATCACTTTGGATAAAGAGAGTATCTAGAGCAATAAAGGAAAAGACATCGAGGGGAAGAGTTTGATTTTTAAATTTAATCTTTAAAGTCGTTACATCTTCAACGGGTGCTTTTAATGCTTTATTTAATGTTTTATAAAGTCCCATGATCTAATTATATTCCTTAGCACCAGGAATACCTAGAAAGTAGAGGATTGAATCCATGGCTCCGTGACTCATATGTTGTTTAGCATTCTTTTTCACTACATCTTTGGCGTGAAATGCAATTCCTAGTCCCGCTTTTGCGAGCATTGGAAGATCGTTAGCACCATCACCAATGGCCACTACTTGTTCCATTTTTATATTTTCTTGTTGAGCGAGCATTTCAATTAAAAGTGCTTTCTTTTCAGCATTCACAATTGAACCTTGTACATTTCCAGTGAGTTCACCATTTTTTATTTCAAGCTCATTAGCAAAGGCGTAATCAAGTCCTAATTGATCTTTAAAGTATTTTGCAAAATAATTAAAGCCACCAGAAATAATGGCTACTTTATAGCCAAGAGATTTTACTGCTTGAATGAATTCTTTTACGCCATCGGTGAGTTTTATTTCACCTAAGATTTCTTTGAGTTTATCTTCTTTAAGTCCTTTTAAAAGAGCGACTCTTTGTTTTAAGGACTCCTCAAAATCATATTCACCATTCATGGCCTTTTCAGTAATGTCATGGACTTTTTCACCTACATTATGCACTTTCGCCATTTCCACAATCACTTCAGATTGAATAAGGGTTGAGTCCATATCAAAAACAATAAGTCGCTTATTTCTTCTCCATACATCATTTTTTAAAAGTGCGAGATCTATTTTGTGGGTATTTGAAATAGTGATGAATTTTTCTTTTAAGCTTTCCCAATCACAGCCAGCTTTAGTGGCCTGAACAAAAATATCTAATGCCTTAAATTCATGTTCAGTAATATTATTAATTCTTTGAATATTGATTTGATTCTCTGCTAGGGTTTTGGTGACATCTCTTAAAAACTCAGTACTAATACCACTAAGGGCCACACAACTAACAATATACTTTTCACCTTTTAAAAAGACATCGTCTTTTGAGGTAACAAATTTACAGTCAAGCACCATATCTAGCTCTTTAGAAGTCTTTTCAATTTCTTTTAAAACAGTGGACTGATCAATAGGAGAGTTATCATGATGACGAACCAGCACACTTAATGAAAGTAAACCGTGGGTGAGGGTTTGTCCCATATCTTCAATGCAAATATCATGTTGGGAGAGTGCACTTAAGAGCTCTGCACTAATACCAGGATGATCTTTTCCACTAAGAGTTATGAGAGCTAGGTTGTTCTTCATGATTGGCCTTTAGATTTTTCTTTTCTTTTTTTTCTTTTCTTTCAATTCTTGAAAGTTTTAATTTTGCCACCATACTCATTGAGTACTGAACGGCACTCCAAAGTGATAAGAAAGCAGCTAGATATATAAAGATAATTCCCATAATTGGAAAAGGAAATATCCACCACTCTTCATTGGCCATAAGCATTGGTATACCAATCATCATTAGTGCTGTTTTCCACTTACCCCATTGGCTTACTGGAACTTGAATTCCCTCATTGGTGGCCAAGAGTCTTAAAGAAGTCATATACATTTCACGTAAGACGAGAATAATAACTAATATGGCAGGGATGCGATCAAGTGCTTGCAGCATAATAAGACTAGATACAGTTAAGAATTTATCAGCTATAGGATCGAGAAATGAACCAAATACTGTAACGATATTTCTTTTTCGTGCAATATATCCATCAAAAAAATCAGTGATTGACGCAATTGAAAAAGTCCAAGCAGCAATCCAGCCTAAATCTGAATGAAAAGGTGTGAGGAAATCAATCTTAATAATAAAGAGAGAGGCAATCACAATCGGAATAAGAATGACGCGGAAAATAGTCAATCTATTTGGTAGGTTATCAATTTCTAAATCATTTTCTAAGGCCATAACTAAGAACATGATATGATATTTTTCCCACTTATAGAATGCTAAATTTCTAATATAATTAATGCAGAGGTAAAATTATGGATAGACATTTAAGTTTGGTACAAAGTGATTTTGAAGCGTTAGAAAAGAGGGTATTACCCCGTTTTCCTTTCTGTTATCTTTTATTTAAAAATTCAAAAACTGATTCACAAGTTTTTGAAGTAAAAGATATTTCTCACTCCGGTATGCAATTATCTCTTAAAAACGGTGATTTCGATTATAAGAATAATGATAAAATTAACGGAGAGATCCACTGGCACGGGCGTTCCATCGGTGTTAGTGGGGAAATCGTTTGGATTAAACAAAATAGAATAGGTGTAGAATTTTCTACTAAAGCTAGTCAGCGAGAAGATGTTGATCAGTTTTTAAAAGTTGATAATTTTGCTAGTGTACTTAAACCATTACATAAGAGTGAATTTGGATTAGAGCTTCCAGCTAAATTAAAATACTGGTTAAGAAGTGATGGACCGGCTGAAGTATTTGTTTGGCGTCATAATGATGGTGAATTAAGTAAGTTTCAAATTTTAATTATGGAAAACTTTATTGAGTGGGAAGATACCAAGGGTCTTAAAACTGGTAGAGTCATTTCTAAGCGTGATATTGACACACCACTTATAAGTGAAGATGAGTACGTATTTAAATTAGATCCAGTTATTGATGATAAGAAAATTGAGCATTGTCATGAACTGGTGAATAATCTCGATGAAAACTTATTACCAGCTGAGACACTTTCATTTATTAAAATGAAATTGGGTCAATAAGAAATAACTGCGTCATAAACCAATAAAATAGATCAATAAAGTTTAACAATCCTCTAAATATTGGATATATTTTAAATGTAATTTTTAAAAAGGATATGTTGTGAACAGAAATTTA
>CAJXHA010000085.1 GCA_913053615.1 uncultured Bacteriovoracaceae bacterium
CTTAACTTCTTTTGCACTTACATTTTTTAAAACATTTTCGATTTTTTTCATTTTTTTCTCCTTGTTGTTATTAAGTATTTTTCTATGAGCAATGGAAATGCCACATCAAAACAGAGCTATCTACTTGAAATCACGAGAAGAGGTGTTCGTTTTCCGAATCAACGGCTACATTATCCGAATTCATATTTGAAAAATTAACATTCAATAGGATCAAATGGCTTTTTATGAGCTATAGTTCATATATGAAAACAATTATCTTATCTGCATTATTTATACTCTCAAGCTTTGCCAATGAGGCCATTAGAAAAAATAGTTACTTTAATGTTGTTAAAGTTGAGACTTCAGAATTAACTACTACTCAAACTAATTTGATAAATTTAGTTTTAGTAATTGATATGGATTCTAAGTGGACCGAAATAAAATTAAATGAAGAGATTGAAAAAACTCAAAGATCTTTACAAATATGTGATGCTCAAATCTCAAGTATTGAAAAAGTTTATGTCACTCTCCCTATGAAAACGAGAGAACAATTAAATAATCAAAATCCATATGCTGGACCACCTGAACTTAAAATAGTTTTAGAAGGAATACCTCAAAAAACCATGACTGGTTTTTTAATTGATAAGTACACACGTAATGGAACTGCGTTTGCGATCAATAGAACATCGGTTGAGAGATCTGAGCGTTATCCAACGCTACCGAGTTATGCTCCAATGGAAAATACTTTTTGGATCACAGATAATTTTATACCTTATAACTCTGCACCAGGTGCTGATAAGACATATTCTACTTTTGCCCATGAGGTAGTGCATATTATTGGAAACCTGGGCCATGTTGAAAATAATCCACTTCCTAACTTAATGGGTGGTAATGATGCTGTTGGGAAGAGCTATGCACTTACCCAACAACAATGTGATGCTATCTTAAACTATTGGTTTTAATTTTTAATTAAGCTATTTTTACCTACAACTCAAATAAAGCTTTAAGATGAAAGTTAATAATATAGATTCAGTGACCCTTTGGTACCTCTCAGTATCTAATTGCACCACAGAATGCGTCATAAACATTTTGCCTTCATACTATTTAGATCAAATTCAGTTATAATTAATTTGATGATAAAGATTATTTTAATCAGCATTTTTCTTAGTTCTTATTGTTATGCTCAAATAGCTAATGCATCCTTCTTTCCAAACATGCGCTCAATCAATCCAGGTGTTAGTCACTTGCGCACTAATGGCTTTATTTCTTTAGATGCCAGTAAGACTGAAATCATTCAAAAGCAAGATGTGCAAACAGGAGGAATTCAGGATGGAATCACAACAACAGTTGATCTTGATAAGAGAACCTTATTCTACGCTAGTCGAGGTGGTGGTATTTCTGTTGAAGCATTAATTGACCAAGAAGTTGGAACGCGAATAGAAGGTTTTGAGACAAGTAGCTATGAAAGAAAGACAACAACAGAGGGTGAATCTTCTGTCATGCAAGGAATTATTGACCTAGGCCTTGTGGGTATACTAATTGCTAAGGCCAATTATTCAAACTTTAATGACTTTCATGTTGATGAAGTTCCAAACCTAAATAGAATTACTC
The DNA here is from genome assembly GCA_913053615.1 of uncultured Bacteriovoracaceae bacterium. Taxonomy (GTDB): domain Bacteria; phylum Bdellovibrionota; class Bacteriovoracia; order Bacteriovoracales; family Bacteriovoracaceae; genus UBA845. The sequence continues at coordinate 1,591 of CAJXHA010000085.1, forward strand.
ATGACACTGATTTAGAATATACCCTAACAAGAATTGGAACTGCCGTTGAGGTTAAGGGAATTTCAATTGGTGCTTTTTACTCAATGCAAACTGCGAAGGGGCAGGTCGATTCAATTTTATACAATCCAACCACAGGTGCAAAGAATGATCCAGAGGTTAATGAACTTGAATATGAAACTATTTCTTATGGTGCAGGTATTGGCTATACAACTAAGACTTTTCATTTTGAGTTTAGTTTAGAAAAAATAAGTGAACAAAAATTAAAACAATCTAATACATACTTACTAGAATTAGACACACCTTCAACAGGACAAAGACTAAGTGGAATAGCAGAAGCTCGCTTTGGAAAACTGAGTTTAGGAATAAGACTTAGACAGGTGAAAGGAAATTTTGCAGATCTTGAACAGTTGATTTCATCTAATATGCTTTATTTAAATGCTGAAGAACAGGACACACGCTTAGAGAACTCATTTAACTTTTCTTATGGTGATTCAAAGGGAATATCCCTATCTGGATTTTATTCAACTTCAAATACAGAGACAGAAGAAGAAAGCCAAGTCTTAAGGAATAATATAGATTATGACACTGAGACTCAAATCACTTCCTATGGTATAAGTATTAATTATGTCTACTAGGAGTAATTATGCTTATTTCTTTGTATTTAGGTTTTTTAAGCCTACTTTATTTTGCGATATCGATTACAGTTATAAAAGCACGTTGGAAAAATAAAGTTTCCCTCGGAGCTGGTGAAAATAATGAAATACTCCATCTCGTAAGTGGCCATAGTAACTTTACTAGTTATGTACCGATATTTTTATTAATGATTCTTGCACTAGAATTACAAAAGTTTAATCCATTGATCCTTCACATTCTCTGTATTATTTTTTGTGTTGGACGCGTGATCCATTTCATTACGATGAAAGACCAAGAAAAAAAGATTAAATTAAGAAAGCCAGCAATGATGCTGACTTTCTGGCCTTTAATAATTGCTGCTTGCTTAAATATCTATACCTACTTTCTTCCAATATTTAGCTAGCTCTTTAAGTTGTACTTGTGCCCTTTTACCAGCTTGGTTGCGAATAGAAACTTCACCGAGACTTGCTTCTTTCCCTCCTACGATGAACATAAAGGGTATCTTTTCGTTTTGAGCCGCTTTAATTTTCTGCCCTAAAGATTTTTTAACGTACTCAACTTTATAACGTACTCCTCTTTGTTTTAACTCATTTTTAATTTCTTCTAAATAAGAGTGACCTTCATCCAAAAAAGAAAGAACTCTTACTTGTTCAGGTCTTAAAAAGAATGGAAGATCCATTCCAAAGTTTTCTAAAAGTATTCCAATAAAGCGCTCTAAAGATCCAAATAAAGCTCGATGAATAATAAATGGAATTTCTCCCTCTCCAACTTCATTCGCAAAAGAAACATCAAAGCGACTAGAGAGATTAAAATCAAACTGTACAGATGAACACTGCCACAGCTTTCCATGAGAGTCTTTTATATGCACATCAATTGCAGGCCCATAAAACTTTGCTTCTCCCTTTGACTCTTTATATGAAATGTTTAATTCATCCAACACATTTTTAAGGATATTTTCTGACAATATCCAATCCTCTTTTGAACCTAGATATTTTTCACTTTGATCACGCATTGAGAGTTCATAAAAGAAATCATCAAATCCACATAGTTCTAATAACTTCCTAGAGAGTTTGATAACAGCTTTAATTTCTTCATGTGCCTGTGATTTTCGACAAAAAATATGAGCATCATCCTGAATAAAAGAGCGCACTCGAAGTATTCCATTCAACGAACCAGAATTTTCATATCGATGTACTCTTCCTAGTTCAGCAACCCTTAGTGGCATCTCGCTGTGAAAACGTCTTTTATGTTTATAAAAAAGTATTGCTCCAGGGCAACTCATTGGCTTAATAGCATAAGAGCGATCTTGAGCATCACAGAGATACATATGCTCTTTAAAATGTTGCATATGACCTGATTGCTCCCAGAGTTTTTGATCTAGCATAATTGGACTTTCAATCTCTAAATAGTCTTGCTGATGATACTCTCTCCACAAAGCAATTAATGCGTTTTTTATTTTTAACCCTTTATCATGAAAAAATGGAAATCCAACTCCATACTCATGAAATGAAAAAAGATCATGCTCTTTGGCAACTTCTCTATGATCCATACTTGGTTGTTTTTCTATTTTATATAGCTTATTCATTTTTATCTCCTTGTAAGCGAATGCATAGAAATACATCACTACATTGGTATTGTTTTTAATCTAAACTTAAATTTTACAAAAGAATGTGAAGACCCCTAAGGGGTGGTTGTGATAAAAATGAATATGAAGTTAGATAGATTCTTCATAGAGCCAGAATAACAGATTTGCAATTCGTGTCAAGATGGAAAAGAGCATTATATCTATTGTTCAGAGTTTTCATGACAGATGCAATTATTAATAATAAAGTTTATATATGTACACACTTAGACCTTACCAACAAGAAGCTGTTGATAACACATTAAATTTTTTCAGAAAAAGACGTGACCCAGCTGTTATCGTCCTTCCTACAGGAGCTGGCAAGAGTTTAGTTATTGCAGAATTAGCCAGAATAGCCAAAGGTAGAGTTCTCGTTCTCACTCATGTTAAAGAGCTCGTAGAACAGAATCATGCAAAGTATGAAAGTTATGATTTAAAGGCAGGAATCTATTCTGCAAGTCTTAATCGCAAAGAAAAAAATGATAAAGTGATTTTTGGTAGTATTCAATCAGTGGCCAATGCTAGTGATGATTTCTTTGATGGATTTACATTAGTTATTATTGATGAGTGCCATCGTGTAGGTGACGATCAAGAGTCTCAGTACCTAAGTGTCATTAATAAACTTAGAGATACAAATCAAGGACTATGTATTTTAGGGCTGACTGCGACTCCCTACCGCTTAGGGCTTGGTTGGATATATGAATATGATCATAATGGAGAAATGAAAACCCAAGAAAATCGTTTCTTTAAAAGATGTGTATATGAACTACCCATTACCTATATGATTAAGAATAAGTATCTTACTCAACCCGTGAAAGTTGACTTACCAGTTACCTGCTATGACTTCAGTGAGCTAACCAATAAAGGTAAGATGTACTCAACAGCAGATATTGAAAACCTTTTAAAGGAACAAAAAAGATTAACCCCCCTCATTATAAAAAATATCGTTGATATAACAGAGAAGTATGAGCGCCAGGGAGTCATGATTTTTTCAAGTACGGTAAATCATGCAAAAGAAATTTTAAGCTACTTGCCTAAAGATGATGCAGAAATTGTCCTTGGTGATACTGAGCTTAAAGAGAGAGATCGCATTGTAAATGACTTCAAGAATAGAAAGTTTAAATATCTAGTCAATGTATCTGTTCTTACAACCGGTTTTGATGCTCCCCATGTGGATGTGATTGCCATCTTACGCCCAACTGAGTCAGTAAGCCTTTATCAACAAATTATTGGCCGAGGTCTACGACTTGATCCCAAGAAAAAAGACTGTTTTGTTTTAGACTACACAGGTATGGGGCATGATATTTACACACCTGAAATTGGTGATAAGAAACCAAAGGAAGATTCTGTTCCTGTACTCGTAACTTGTCCAAAGTGTGGCTTTGATAATAATTTTTGGGGAAAAACAGACTTCGAGGGCAATATTGTTGAGCACTATGGAAGAAAGTGTAAAGGAGCAACTCACGATGCTCATACTTTTGATATCACTCCATGTGGCTTTCGTTTTCGTTTTAAATTGTGTGGTGCTTGTGGTGAAGAAAATGATGTTGGTGCCAAAGAGTGCTCTAAGTGTAAAGCAACTCTAGTTGATGCAGACTCCAAATTAAAGCAAGCACGACTTTCAAAGAACGCACACATCTTAAAGCCTGACAGTATCGAATTATTAGAGAAGTTTGATAAAAAAGGAAATGCATACTTAGAAGTTAGGTACTATGACTATGATGCTCAATACTTAAGAGAAATGCATTATCTAAATAACCCAACGGCCAAAAAGAAGTTTGATATTAATTTTTTAAGATCTCATTTAAAAAGACCAGAACATAGAAATCAATTTCAGTTTAATCAACCACAAGATATTATTTCTTTTCAAAGTGCGATAAGAATTCCAAGCTTTATCATTGCCCGCAAGCAAGATAAGTATTGGAGAATAACAGAAAAGATTTTCACTGAAGAATTATAATTTATTGAATATCGTCATAACCCAAATCTGCACTAGATTCAGAAATCACATCTAGCACACCGGCCTCATAATCGATAGCATCCTCACATGCATAGGGTTCACCCACTTCACCAAAGACACCGTCTTTATCACTATCAAATACAACAAAGAAAGTAATTGATCCTTTAGGATCATAGGTAGTCCACGAGTTAAATGTTGCCTGACAGGATGAAGCAGTACAATTTACAATAGCAGAACTATTAGTAAAAGATAGATCAATTGCTGAACTGATTTCAGTAGAGCTAGCATCAGTCCCAAAAAGAGAACTGCACGGAGTAAGTACACCATAAGCTCTGCCATTCATCTTAGTATTTGCTTCTAAGCAACCAGAGGCATTACCTCCAACGGTGCATGATGCATTTAAGGTAAAACTAAACTTATCGCTTGAGTCACTTGCTGACTCTATTCCACATGCCGATAAGAAGAAAATTGAAAGAAATAAAAAAGCTTTCATTAACTTCTTTATCGGCACAATTGATAAAAATATTTTATTTAAATATATACTTGAGTTTTAAAGTTGCTACAGCTAAGACCCCATCACCGTAGTCAGTTTCAGATGAGTCACTTTTTGCCTCGAGAGTCCATATATTAGAACTCCCCATATATTCAATCGCAAATTGCTCAGTTACAAACCAACCCAGACCAAAATTAAACCCTAGCCCACCAGTTGACTCTACTGAACCATCATAGCTTGAAGGTGGCTCATAACTAACAGAAGTAATATTCACACCAAAAGGTATGTAAAAGGTATTCCAGCGATAAATTAAATTTGCATAAACTTTTAAAAGAGTAATCTCAGCTGCATCACCCGTAATATCGTAGTCTTCACCATCGATAACTAACTCTTCTACTTCTCTGGAGTTGTGATATGAAACTCCAAATCCTTTTCCCCAGCTTTCTTCCTTAGCTTCAAAATATTCATAACCTATTGAAAGTCCCGAATCAAAAATAAGTTCTGAGTCAAATGGTCCTGTAATGTCATCACTTTCTCCATCTTCAAAACTTCCTGTAGTCGCAAGGTCAAACCCAAAAGATACAGAGTGTTTGAAATCAGAGTTACTATTCTCCTCTGCATACAAACTAAAAGTGGTAAATAAAAGAACAAAGGGCAAAATAAGCTTCATTAGTGAGATCCTTAAAAATTAATGATTAAAGTTAAATCATAATCGAGTAAAAAAAAATAAGCAAATGCCTAAGAGCAAATACTTAACCAACTTAAGTTCTCAACTTTAAATTTTCTTAAATAAAATCCGCGTAAATCACGATAAGACATATATGTTACAAAAGAATGATTTCACATATAAACGTCTAAATATTATAGATAAATTAAAAAAGTCTAAAAATAATTATGAGCAGTTTTTAGAAAAAAACTTGAAATTACTTCAAGGTATTTGCAACTTAGAATTCTGCAGCATTAACTTTATAACATCTGAAAATTTAGAAAGTTGTATGACTTTGGGGATGGAAAACTTTTCTATTCCTAAGGTTGGTTCACTTTGTTACGAGGCTTTTAATAAAAAGAGCATCTTAATTCTTAATGATATTTCAAAAGACTTTAAATTTAAGCACAATATCTTTCATGTTCAGGAACCATTTGTTAATTCATATATTGGAATTCCATTGAGAGTTGATAATTTGTATATTGGTACACTTTGTACTTATAGTGCCAATGTCTCAAATTTCACACCTGAGATTATCGAGTTTTTTAAAACTATTGCCTACAATATCGAGCAAATTTTTACTCTTAATATAAGAAATATTGAAAATATTGAGTTAAATGAGAAGCACTTACTTATTCAAGAATTTTCAAAAGCTGGCACGTGGGAGCTAGATGTTAAGAGTCATCAAACAAAGTGGTCAGATGAGGTTTATAAGATCCATGCGATAGAGCATCGAGACTCATTTGATAAGAATGAAGCTATAAACTTTTACTCTGAACACGAAAGAGAAAAACTCATTAATTACCTAGATGATGTAATTAATGATGGTACTGAGTATGATGATATCTTTGAGTTTAATGATGCTAAGGGAAATAAAAAGTGGGTACGAACCAGTGGAAAACCTAAGTATAGCTTAAAAGGTGAACTAACAGGAATATATGGAATCTTTCAGGATATTACCAATGAAATACGTTTGAGTGAGTCTAAGATGACTGCTCAAAAGTCATTTTCAAGATTGCAACATACTTTAGAAGACTTTTTTATTATTTCAAAAACAGACCTCGAAGGAACAATCACTTTTGTAAATGATAACTTTTGTAAAATTTCCGGTTACACTCCTAATGAACTCATTGGTTACAAACACGACAAAGTTATATCAACGGATAATGAGGAAGGCCTTTTCAGTGAGATGCTTGAAAAGTTAAATACAGGGCAACCTTGGCAAGGAAGTTTTTCTAATATAGCAAAGAATGGTGAACACTATTGGGTTACTTCAATAGTAATTCCGGAGAAGGATAAGGAAGGTAAGGTTATTGGCTATACTGGTATGGCCTATGATATTTCAGAAAGAATGCGCTATCAGCAAGAAGTGCAAATTGAGAAGGAAAAAGCTACTTTTAATTCACAGCTTGCTGCTATTGGAGAATTATCAGCAGGTATTGCTCATGAAATCTCAAATCCCTTAATGGTAATATACGGCCATGTTAGTTTACTTAAAGATCCTAATTTAACTCATGCAATGCAGATCAAATATCTTGAAAGAATTAAAAATAGCGTTGAGAGAATTAATAAGATTAGTTCTGGCCTGTTAAAAGTATCAAGAAGTTCAAAGGATGAAGACTTTAATTCAATTAAAGTCGGCGAATTATTTAACAACTTCTCTGAATTCTACGCTGCTAGCTTAGAAAACAAAGATATAAAATTGATAATGGATATAAATGATTCTCAAAATAGTATTGATTGTAATGAAATCAAAATGTCTCAAATATTTATTAATTTAATCAATAATGCCAGAGATTCAATTGAGGAAACAAACCCAAGCGAGCGTTGGATAAAAATCCATTCCCATGTTGAAGATGAAAAAATTACGTTTTCAATAAGTGATTCTGGACCTGGTATTCCAGAGCACTTAGTCGATAAGGTTATGAACTCTTTTTTCACAACTAAAGAAGTGGGCAAAGGAAATGGGTTAGGCCTTGCACTCGTTAAAAGGTTTATCATTGAACATCGTGGAGTTGTTTCAATTGAGGACATTGATGGTAAGAATTTTATCTCATTCACCATCCCATTAAAATATACAATTGATAATGTTGCATAATAAAAGGCCCTCTTAATGAGGGCCTTGTTTTTTATAACTTACCAGCAAAACTGCTCGTTAATTCAATTTCATACCCACTAGGATCTTTAATATAGATTGACTTTGAGTTAGGGTATTCAATTATTCCACTTGAATTATAATGGACGATTTTAGCACCTTGCTCTATTAACCAGCTTAGAATCCCATCAAAAAATTTAATATTAAAACCAATATGAGCAATGTGAGATTTATCATTTTCTTTTAGATTTTTCTTTTCATATAAGCAAAGCATACCTGCATTGGACTTTCCAATAATGGCATAAGAGCTTTCACTCATTGCAGAAATACCAGACTCTTTTAGCTCAAATCCAAATATTCTCTGGTAAAAAGAGATACTCTCTTCTAAGTTTTTAACGTTCATATTTATATGGTCTATACCTTTGAAATTTAACATATTTTCTCCTTTGTTAAAGGCTTAATTAAATATAGTCGCCTTTAATAATTTTTGAAAATACTCTCTTTCTATTAGCTAATAAGGAATTTCTATTAACACCTTGGGTGACTGTGAATGACAGGAGATGATGAGTTTGTCATTTCAATTCGCATTAATGTAGCCAGGTTACCTTTTGAACAATTTGCTCCAAAACCAAATCCACCGTCTAGTTTGTTAGCAAGCTCTGGGTATAATTCTTTAAACTCATCAAACTCAATGTACTTATACATAACACCATCTTTAATATCGACAGTACCAATTCTATTGTCTCGTAGTAATTGTTTTTCAAGCTCAGAGCCATTTTTAAGTCTATTTTTAATTTCATTGAAATATTGCCCCTGGGATTTTTGAGCGTTTGTCATGGACTCAAAATCCGCTCTGGTATTTATATCTGCCTTGAGATGCTTATTACCATGTAAAGACGTAGTAGAGTTTTGAATTTGCTCATTAATATGCTTTCGAATTTGTAATTGCCTATTAAAAGGATCTAATTGCACATTAGGATCTGTTCTTTTCACCCAGCGCTCTAAGCGAATACAATCTGAATTAACACATCCATCAAGCCAATCACGCATTGGTCTTTGAGTTCCAAGGATCATGACATCTTCAGATGCAAGACCACCAACTCTTACTCCATCTGCATTTGGTGTACCTAAGACTAATTGTCTTGCCCTGGCATCTCCAACTTGATCTGCAACTTCACGAATGAGAAGTGAAATCTGTCTATTTTTTCTCACTCCAGGCTCAGCAAGGTGAGCATTATTCATCAATGTTGCAATATCATCTGTTACTTGAACCTCATTGGTAAATAAGGTGAGTGATTGTTGTTGAGTTGGTAGGTTTGCATCTTGAACAACTTCTAACGATCTATACTGAGGTGTGCTTGAGACATCGACTAGATTTGAAGAAACTTGTCTATTGGGAATAACTGAATTTGCACTAGTATTATTAGTTATTGTACTTGTTACGATATCTGAAGTCTGAGCTGCCTTTCGTCTTAGAACCCATTGTTGCCCTGCTGCTCCAAGGGAGTTAAACGCAGTGGATGTACCAAGGGCCAATGCCATTGCTTGCATTCCCTCTTCAGAAAATGGATCGGGATGAGCAGAGACAAAAGCAATCATTTCTATAGTCATATCCTCAGAGGTACCTCGAAGAATATTTGCAAGCATCCTAACCCTTTCAGGACTTGCACTAGGAAGTTTTGAGGCCAAGGCCCTTTGAAGCATCTCTTCTGTTATTTCTCTTCCCGCTCTAATGGCACTCATAAGTCTTTGGGAGGCACCAGTTAAGCGTGTGCCAGCAGGAATAGCGTTAAGTAAACGGCTAGACCTTAGTAGTGGACCAACTGCCTTTCCTGCTAGTTTTAAACCAGAGGTCGCGGCCGGTAATAAAGACATTGCAACTTCTGCATAGGCCATTTTCACTTGGGTATCCAAACTACCTAATTGCATACTTGCCAGCAATGCTTCACTTGATTGGATTGCCACAGACATTTCAGCATTATGTCTTGCAGTCATGGCATTATTTAAATTATAAACACCTACCCCTGTTGCTAAAGCAATGGAACCTATCAGTAATGGTGTTGCTGCTCCAAAAGTAAACACTGTCGCCACGACAGCTCCAGCAATGGCAAGTCCAGTTCCGATCCAAGTTCCAATTCTTTCACGGGATTCAGTTTTATAAATGTCATGGGTTGCTTTACAAATCCATAATGCATGCTCAGGCGAGCCCGAGTTTCTAATAGACTCTCTAACCATATATGGATCATTTCGTATAACTTCTTTTAAGACAGAGTAATATGCAGGATCATTGGCATCTAAATAATTCCCAGTGTATGTAATTTGTCTTTTTTGATCATAACTTTTTTCTGCTTTATCTTTTTGCAGCTCTATTAGCTCTTCAATGCCTCCTTCTAGTAATTCTACTCCTGAGCTACTTTCAGAAATAAGTTCAAACCCTTCTCCATCTTCCATACACTTTTCTTGATCAAAAGCACCCACTTCATCTCTAAAGTCTTTGACTGCCATTAGCTGACCAATACGAGTGTTATACATTACACCTGTTAGTTTTTGCTGTAGGCTTTGAGTTTGTTCGCTACTCGCCCCCTGACTAACAATTGACTCACAGATTTGGTTAAGCTCTCTAGCTTTAACATTATAGTCATGAATTTCTTGCATTGAATTGAGACGTTGAACTTGAGATAGATCTAAATCTCTAAGAGCACTTCTCGCTTTAGGGTCGCGACAAAAGTCTTCAAGATCTGTACACATTTGAGACTGACTTGGCTTTACTCCATGAAGTGCTTTATATGTTGATGCATACTCTAAAACAGTTTGTTCAATTGAATTATCCAGAGAGGTTATGGCCAGGTCTTTTAAATCAACTC
>CAJXHA010000086.1 GCA_913053615.1 uncultured Bacteriovoracaceae bacterium
TATCTCTACCACGCATGGACAATTCTTTTTTTAATTCTTCTCTTTTTTCTAGAGGATTTGCGACATCAATGACTTGATTATTACTATCAACTTGCGCCACTTCACGTTTTTTGGAATCGACTTTTTCTTTACTCTGTTGAGATAAGATATATTTTTTTTGTGCCTTGATTTCTGCTTTAGATATCTTATGTCGGTAATTATTAAAACTTCCACTAAGAGCATGGTCTTTATCTTTGGAAAAATTTAAATAAATTCCAAAACCAACCATTATAAATATCCAAACTAAAATTATCTTAGCTTTCATAATTGTCTAATCGGCAAGTTTTGTTCAAAAAATTAAATCTAAAGACTAGCTAGGAAAAAGACGATATGTCTCTTGTGAAAAGTCCATTGGCCAAAGTTGGCAGAGAAAACCATTTAAATCATATAATCAATGTATTACCTTTAATTACAGTAGTTTTTGGTATTCAATGCTATATTATGAGTCAAATTACACCGGCCGGTGAATACGGTGATTTTCCACTCTATCTAGCGGGATCACTAATAGCTTTTATTTGTGGACTATTTTACTACGATAAAAATCATCATGTAATCTTCTATCAAGATCATATGCATATTAATTTTAGCCTCTTTGGAACTAATAAAGTAATTCATTATAAAGATATTCGTGAAATTATTGGGCCAGAAGAAGAGTGTAAATTCTCATCGCTAATGATTAAAACACGCGAGCAAGGTAATATCATCTTACACTTTGTTGACTACCCTCTTACAGTCAAATCTTTAATCCTTGAACAAAAAGCGAAGAATATTGTAAATCTTTATCAAGAGATGCAAAATGTTCAAGCTAAACCTCGTCCTTTAAAAGAGGCGATCAAAGAATATGAAGAAGCAAATGAGAATATTACTCCTGAATCTCATGATGACGACCAAGACAAAGCCGCATAAAGAAGTCTTATATTTTTGCTAAGAACTGCTTGGCCTTATCTATTACTTCCATTGGTATTTCATGTCCCCCATTAAATGAGACCATCTCCCCTGGTAATTTGTATAACTTTAAAAGTTCAAATAAATCCATTGCCTGTGAATATTCTAGAACCATATCTGATTTACCATGGCTTTGAAAAAATGGAATAGGTTTTATGCCATCAAGCTTTTGCATAAGTGCATCTTTATCAATAAGAGTTCCTGAAAAAAGTATCAGAGCATTAATATCTAATTGTCCCGCGAGATGGCTTGCAAGCATTGCACCCTGAGAAAAGCCACCAATAATAAATTTATTACTTTGAGTTTTTATATGTTGGCAAAATTCTTTCACAATAGTTTGTGATTGATCAAACTCATCACTTCTCTTATCCGCAAACTTTCTAAACTCTCCTCGACTCATGGCCTGTTCTAGCTCTTGCATATCAATGGAAAACCAAGCACGACCAAAACTCATACCGGGATAGGGTAAAGAGTGAATCCCATTTGGAAAATACCAATTATAATCTTTAGACAACATTCCATGCAATCCATAGAGGTCTTGCATATTAGCACCATACCCATGAAAGATGATTATTGAGTGCTCACTTTGATTGTCGACATATAAGTATTCAATGTTTTTAAACTTTTCTACTTGCAAGATTCCGCTCCTAGTCGCATAGTTTAATTGTGATTAATGATGGCATAAAAAACATAATTCTCGCAACACTCTTTTTTGGACTGATAAATGCCTTAGTTAAGTTTTATTCTCATATTCCGTCCATTCAAATCGTCTTTTTTCGCTCTATTGTCACATTATTTCTCTCGTTTTATGTGATAAAAAAAGAAAATATAAAAATATTTAATAAACATTCAAAGCTACTTTTTTTAAGGGGCTTCACAGGTGCTTGTGCACTTTGTTTATATTTTTATACGATTCAAAAAATGCCACTTGCAACAGCTGTAACAATTCTCTATTTAGCCCCAATTTTCACAGTTATCTTAGCGGCTTTTATAAATAAAGAACCACCTAATAAGCTGCAATGGCCATTTATTATCTTGGGCTTTATTGGGGCTGTTTTTATGAAGAATTTTGATCCGCGAGCACAGATGATCCACTTCTTTATGGGGGTTACTGCGGCTTTCTTTGCTGGTTTGGCCTATAATATCATTCGTAAGCTAAAGGGAAAGGCCCATCATCAGTTAATCATTTTCTATTTTCCATTGATAACCATACCGATGACACTCCCCTTTCTCTATACACAATGGGTAACGCCAAATCTTAATGAATTATTTGGATTAATTTCAATAGGTATAGCAACTCAGATAGCACAAGTATTTATGACAAAAGCGTACCTAGCTGAAAAAGCTTCAAAGATTAGTCACTTTAATTATTTAACATGTGTCTATGCACTAATTACTGGCTACCTATTTTTCCACGAAGAACTCAATTGGATGAGCCTTACAGGAATGTTGCTTATATTAATAAGTGTGACTTTCTCTTCACGCTTTGCAAATTAATTACTTACTATTTTTCTTAACAACCTCCATATACTCTTGTACTGCCTTCTTAATAGTCACCGCCTCCCCTTTTAATTGAGGTACACGTTTTACAATTCTCTGAAGCATTTGATTTACTTTCTGCTCCATTAGCTGGCCATTTGTTTGTAGCTCTACCGCAAGCTCAGCCTTCATCTGTGCTACTGCAATTTTAATTTCAGAGTCTTTTTTGGCATTAAAAAGCTCTTCTTTCATTGAGTCCATATCTGTGCGCAATTTCTCAACTTGCTCACGATAATAACTCAACTCTTGCATTAAAACTTCATTCACCTGAGCTGCTTGATTACTCTGTGGTTGACTCATTGGCGTAGGTTCAACTTTTGGAGTAGCAGCTGGCTGATTTTTAGCTTCTGGCTTTACTTGGTTGGTTGGCTTCACTTGTGCTCTAGTGTTGGCACTGGCAGTTTGTTGGGCCTTAATTCTGGCCTCATTAATATCAGAAACATTCTGCCCCGAAGAAGCGTCCCCCTTAGGAGCAGATTGTTTCTTATTATCCTTAGGAGTTGCAGAATCTTTTGGCGTAGGACTCTTTTGCAACTCTTTTGGGATTCTTAAATTTGGATCGGTAATATCATCTTCTGAGATATTTTGAGACGAAGGTGCTGAATTAGATTGATTTAATATATCATCAGGATTTATTTCTACAGTATTAGTTGGATTTACTTTAGGAGTAGACGCAGGCTTAGCTCCAGCATTTGCTGGATCGTCGTGAGCGGAAAAAGAAAGATCGACATCTACCTCAAGGGCATCTGACTTCTCTTTTTCATTCTCATCCTCAAACTCGAGGTCTAAGTCTTCGATTGCCATAAAATTTTCCTACGCCAAAGGTCTATTGACCTAGTAATCTTATCGGACGTGCATAAATAAACTTGAGTGAGAGAGCTTAAATTTGCCATTAAAATAGATATTTAACTTCTTTACTTGGAAGCTTAGGGCTTTTTGATTAAAATAACTTAAGAAAGACCTTAAAAACGGCTAAGTTACTAAAAAAAGGATAAATATGTCTGATGATGAAGATGATAAACCAACAGTTGTACTAGACATAAATGCTCTAAAAGAGGAAATGGCCAAGAAAAAAGAAGAACTAGAAGATATCGCAAGTGATCTTGAATTTGCTGCCACTGAAGATGAGAGCTCTCCTGAAGATCTAGAGGCACTATTCTCTGAAGATGAAGTAGATGAAGCACAAAAGAGAAATGTGCTCTTATTTGACTTTAACTCTGAGTTTTTTAAAAAAAATGTATCTAAACTACCAAGTGATGACTTTAAATTCTCAGTTATTAGTGAGCTCAAAGACCTTAATAGCTCTATGCAAGAGGATGGAGATAAGGTTGTTATTTTTAATTATAATGCTGCCCCAAAAGCCGTAAATCAATTAACGGTTCAAATTAAAGCTAAATTTCCTCACGTTAAAACTATAATCATGGCAAAGAATCTTTCTGATGAAAAGGCCATGCAACATAAGAAAACAAAAAGTGGAGCTCATGCTTATTTAAGTATTCCGTTTAATAAAGAGAAGTTTATTACGACAGTAAAAAAGGTATAAAAAAACCAGTAATAAATGCTTTTACACATTTATTACTGGGAGGAAAGATATGGCAAAAGCAACAAACCATATCTTGAAAACATCATATACCAAGCCCAAAATTAAATAAATGAGCAATATTTGAACTTTCTTAAATCCCTTAGATTTTAAATATTTAAAGTAAGACTTGATCAGTTGACGAAAGCCTAATGAACCTGCAATTATTGATTAAAATAGGCAGGAGCAAACATGAAATCAAGTGTTTATATTTTTTCACTAATTATTATTTATACTCAGAGCGTTATGGCTTTTACCAAGCCAGACTGGTCCAAAGATGCATCTTTACCAGGCCAAAGACTGTGCGAAACCCATCATGGGCACGAGGTTTGTTATCGTGATGGTAATAGAGAAAATATTTATCAACTATCACCAAGTGAATTTGCAAAAGCAAAAGAGCGAGGAGCAAAACACACTTTATTTTATCCTGTGAAATCAACTCCCCTAATGGCGCCATATAATAGTTTGGAAAAAATGTTTGATTCAACTCAGAACTCTGCCATTAGAAATTTTATCTATCGAATTGCTAGAAGAATCTCAAACTTTAATTCTTTTGAAGATGTATATGATTGGATAGGTCTTAATGACTACCCTCAAACAGCATCTGAAAATGGACCCAATCCAATTCCGTATATGGGTGAAATTGAAAATGACCCCATGGGTGTAACCATTGATAATCGCCACGGCGAAAAAGGACTGACAGTAAGCTGTGCCGCTTGCCATAGTTCTGATCTTTTTGGAGTCAAAGTATTAGGCCTACAAAATAGATTTCCAAGGGCGAATGAAGTTTTTAGAGTTGGAAAAAGTGCACTTTCAAAAACACCTACTTTTCTTTTTAGAACTCTCTTTAAGCCAAGTGCAGGAGACCTACAAATATTTAAGGATGCGAAAGAAGCTCTAAGCTATGTAAGTGTTAAACAGCCACAGGTATTGGGACTTGATACAAGCTTAGCTCAAGTTGGACTCAGTCTTTCCATGCGTGCACAAGACGAGTATGCCACAATGGAACCAAAGTACAGAAGAAGACCAAGAAAGAAT
Organism: uncultured Bacteriovoracaceae bacterium; assembly: GCA_913053615.1. Lineage (GTDB taxonomy): Bacteria > Bdellovibrionota > Bacteriovoracia > Bacteriovoracales > Bacteriovoracaceae > UBA845. The sequence continues at coordinate 5,141 of CAJXHA010000086.1, forward strand.
GAATTAAATAAGAAAAGAGCTGATTCAAAACCACAAGTTTGGTGGAACCTTAAATATAAAACCAAATGGCTTAGTGATGGATCCATTATCAGTGGGAACCCAGTAAATACAAACTTTCTATGGAATGAGATAGGTCGTGGAGCTGATTTAAAAAAACTAGAAGCATGGCTTGTAAATAATGATCAAGTGGTAAGAGATATTACTACATTTGTATTTGCAACTAAATCACCGCTTTATAATGACTTTTTTCCTAATCAAATTGATATTTTTAAAGCTCAAAAGGGACAAAAACTTTTTGAGAAAAACTGTAGCGGTTGTCACGGTAAGTATGAAAAAGCTTGGGACTCTCCTAATGCAGACTCTTTAAATTATGATGAAAAATTACTTACCACAAAAGTTTGGTATCATGAAAAGTCTATTATTAAGGACGTAGACACCGATCCTCTACGTGCAGAAGGTATGGCCTACTTTGCACAAGATTTAAATCGCTTAAAAATTTCTAAAACCCTAGGAACTGTTGTAAAAGAACAACCTGGATATATACCACCACCACTTGTAGGTATCTGGGCTCGTTGGCCATACTTTCATAATAACTCTGTGCCAACACTCTATGATGTCATTACCCCAAGTAACAAGAGACCAAAGACCTATATTGCTGTGGCCGCTATGGATAAAGAATTAGACTTTGATCAAGAAAAGAATGGCTATCCAAGACCACAATATATAAGAGAGGAATACAGAAATGATCGTCAATACTTCTATGACACTCGCAAAGCAGGTATGAGTAATAGTGGACACACAAAAATGTTATTAGACGAAAATGGGAATGAGAAGTTTAATCATCAAGATAAACTTTCAATTATTGAGTTCTTAAAAACTTTATAAAATTATTGATTCGCTCCATTTGCATTGGCATTTGGAGCTTCATTAAATCTGTAAATATTATCAAAAATTAATTTAATATCTTGAGAGTTATTTCTTCTTACATGATCATCAACTGCTTTAAAACTTCCTGAATAAAGAGCAATACGAGATACCTTATAAAGCTCTTTGTCCTGACTAAGATTTTTTAAGACTTTGATAGGAACATCAATAGCATAGACCGGTTGATTTTTTCCATTAAGTTGCTGAAAAGCAATAAAAGTAAAATGTTTTGCCTTCACACTTTCTAAGATTGATAAAGCTTTTGATCTTAATAAGTAGAAAATGAAACTAGTAAAAATTAAGTTCTTATCATTTTCAGCATCATTTCTAAAACGATAGTTATTATTAACGATATCCATTTGATTAAAATTTCTTCCCATATATCTACGGCCTAAGTTAAGAATATCTTTCTTATCTTCTTCACTTAGTTGAATAGAATCTTTAAGCTTTTTAATAAACTTATTTCTCTCAACAATCATATAGGTATAATCAACGACATCAACAAAGCCCTCATTAAAATCCCTATTCATAAAAGACTCTAAATCTTTACAAAGTGCAGCTTCATCATCACTAAAACACTTATCCATTCCCATAAAAGTCGTAACCTGCTCTTTGGTCAACTTGTCATCTTTCTTATCTACTTTAGGTGCAACTTTTTTTGGTGGTCTTTTTTTAGTTGTTTTAACGACTTTAGGAGCATCAGAATTAATAAATCGATCTAAGTACCCTTGAGAATAAGCAACTCCAGCAAGTATCACTAAGAATACCGCAATATAAAGGGGCATATTTAGCTTTTCATCATCTGAGCTATCTTGCTCTCTTCTACTCTTTCTTTTTGTTCTTGATCTTTTACTAGACTCAGAACCAGATTTTGTACTTTTATTTGCTTTAACTTTACGTTTTCCTGACTGGGTACCATCACCTATTTTAATTTTACTATTAGTTCCACTAGCTTTTAACTTTTGAGTACGTTGAGCCTTGAGTTCTGATCTTCTTTTTTCTTCACTGGCCTCAATACCATCAGTAATAGCGGCCTCTAATTGTTCGGGGCTTATCTCATCTACCAAATATAAGTAAACATGAAAGCCTAATTTAATTGGGAAAAATGAATTAAAAGAATGTTCTACATTTGGCTCAAGTCTTTCGTCATTTAAAAAAGTACCGTTAGTAGAGCCAAAATCGATGATAAAGAACTCTCCATCTCTCTCCCTAACTTCCAGATGTTTTCTGGAAATTCCATCAGTAACAACTTGAATATCTGACGTGGGTGCTCGGCCAATAACCACAATATTTTGGTTTTGGAAGGAGTAAATCTGCTCTTCGCCGTTATTGTCTACCTTGAGATACATACTTATATTATATTATGAATTAGAAAATGAGCAAGAATTTAATAATTTCAGTTCTTTATATTTTTTTTTGATTGTAATTTATAAAAATATCAGAGTAAAATAAAGCATGGTCGAATGGGATATGATGAAAATACTTTCTTGGACAGCAATTGTACTCTTATCAGTAAGTTACTGGTTCCAAATATGGAAAATACACCAGCACAAAGAGGTACGTGATTTATCTATGATTTATCATGTGATGCTTGCTCTTGGTTTTGGGATCCTAACTTATACGGCCTATGCTGAAAACTCAACCATATTTATGGTAAAACAAGTAGCAACTACAATTCCTGTACTTATCATTATTGGACAAATTATTTATCACCGTGATGATCATTGGCATGATGAAGAAGATGATTATTGTAAAGGCTGCGGGATGGAACTTGAGAAAGATTGGAATGCTTGTCCTTATTGTGGTTTGGTTACTGAAAAACAAGGTAATACAACTGAAGTTCAAGCATCTGAACAATAATTCTACAGATTAAAATAATACTTAATTTATTTTTATATTTTTCTAATTAAAATCTCAGCATACTCATCTCCTAAGAAATGACTATCTAACTGATAACCCAATTGATTTAGATGGTACATAAAGTCTTGATCAAACTTTCCTCCTAAAACCTTTAATTTAAATAATTTCTCATCAAGAACTTCAGTTTCAAGTTCCATTTTAAAAAAAAGCTTAGCATAAGCAGTGAGCTGAACATGATCTAAATGATAAGTTCGATTAAATTCATAAAATTGATGAAAATTAATAGCATCAGCAATAAAGAAAAAACTTAACGAACAAAATGGAATTAAATAAAGCATAAAATAGTTAATAGGTGTGAGTTTAAAAATTAAATGAGCAAAGTTCATTTGCTCTAATTTTATAAAATACAATAGTGAAGCAAGAGATAGTACCAAAAAGAGCGGTGTTATGACTTTAAAAAAACGACTTTCAACCCAGTACAAAGTTTGAAAAGTAATTAAAAAAAGCCAAGGCAAAAATGGAGAGTAAAGGCCACCTGTCCATAAGACCTTTAATGTCAGAGCAGCAAATAAAATAGGTAAGAACAAGAATACTAACCACTCCTTTACTTTAGAAGTATGATAGAAATAACCTAAAAGAAAAAAAACGAATCCAATTACTAAAATTGAAGCATGACCTATATGATTAAATGAATGTCCTTGAATATAATAGAAGAGAAAAGCTTGAATAAGAGTTAAAAAACTTATTAAAAAACAATGAATACTTATTAATTTAAAACTTAAAGGCTTCATAATATTATTTTATGAAGCCCTAAGCTTTAAGGCAAATTTATATATTATCTAACTTGAATATACTTTATACCAACTACTTGCCACATCTTCTTATTCTTTACAAAGTGCAAGCTCTTAATCTTTTTACCATTACTAGATAACTCCCAAGTATCTCCATTGCGCGATAAATCTAGGTCTAATGCTCCCCTAGAACCTGTTATACCATTGTATAAGTAATCTAGAACTACATCACCACCTTGATGAGATGCAAAGTTACCTGATCTAAGCTTAATAACTTCACGTCCTGACTCCTTAAGGAGAACAAACTCAGTTGGTCCACTAACGGGATAGTGACCTGAATCGATTAATTTACCTTTGTCTTTCTCATCGATTCTCATTGCTTTGATATCACTGCGACTATCCAACTCTAAAACTAAATCTAAAACTCTTGACTCATCTTGAACTGTAGCTCTTACAATCCTAAAGTCTTTTGCACTTACAGATTCTGCAAACACAAAGATAGATAAGAACATAATTAAACTTAATGACTTTTTCATAATCACTCCTCTTGTTAACAAAATCTTCCTGATTTTTTGTATAAGCCTTGTTAGCAAAGGCCATACCAATACAAAAGGACGTGATATTATTTACTTGGATTCAAAAATAATTGTGCATTGTGTCACCAGTGTCACTTAGACACTACGCAGCATGGCCCTAAATTAACTATACTATTAGAATTACGACTAAAAAAATAAAATTAAAAATATCATTTTGCTAAAATAACAATTGTGAATTTTATAATTCAGTAAAATCTATAGAGAAATCATATGTTAAAAACTGCTATTAATTATTAATAGCAGAACCACTTTCGCTTGAACCTGATCCACTAGTAGAACTTTGACTAGGAGTAAAACTTGGTTCTAAACTTCTATCATCATTATTTACACTTCCACTCTCTAAGGCCTCTTTATGGGCTATTTCAACTTCCTCAGCAACTTGAGATAATGAACCATGACAATTGGCATCTCCATCAATTGAATCATGTCGACCAAAATTTTCTGGATTTAATGGACCATTATAGCCTTCAATTGTAGGTATTGTATCAACATGACTAGAGAATAATTTTGTCACATTCATTGCCCCTGGAAAATTAAATTTCTGTTCTCCAACATTTGGATAATTAGAAGAAGTTCTAATTAACATACACTCTGGATCTGTTCCTGAATTATTTTCTTTATACATATAAATAGCATAATAACGATCGCAACTTCCACCTTCGCATGGTCCTCTAAGTTCAATCGCTTTAGTTGGATAGCAAAGTTCTTTATACATCTCTTTAGTACGCTCTTTTTTTGCCATAAAGCCATTTTCATTATTATATTCAAGTGCTGCTGGAGACCTCATCATTTTAAAATTAAATGCTTCTCTTAGTTTTGAGTAGAAATCAACATTCTCCATTAAACATTCACAAGTTTGCAGTCTATTTTGTGAGTTAGTTGCACTATTAACATTACGAGCACATGTATTATTAACTTCACGATTAGCTAAACATGAGCCTGCCAAGTGCCTCTCCCCAAGCCATTTACTTCCCTCAAAGCGACAATGGTCACTAAGGTTTATCTCCTGAGTAAGGCCTGTCAGGGAAAGAGTCATAAGAAATGTCATAAGTGTTATTTGCATTACATTTTTCATAAGAACACTATCGGTATAATTGACTATTTTATTTAGTTTTGTGATTTCATGCACTTAGCTAAAAACGAAGTGTTCCAAAATAAGTGAAACATATACCAAAAGTATGGTTTCAACTAACGCAAAATTTCAAATAACTATATAACTGCCTTATTAATAATTAATAAAAGAGGAACTATGAAAAAAGTAATCACATCTATAATGCTACTATCTTGTATGAGCACTATGGCATCTACCGTTGATGTAAACCTTGTTAAAAAATTTAGTCGCGGCCAAGACGTTGTCTCTAATATATATGATCTGAATGAATTAAATATTAATAATTTTAATTTAACACAACAGCCTTGGACATCTACTTACCTTCCAGCTATCAGAGGCTTTGCTGCTGATCCTTATGCTGGAAGCGGATCTAATATTTTATTCTTTAAAAGAAATAGAAATAAATATGAACGATCTATGGAAAAATTCCAAGAAGGTCGAATGACTTTAGATGCAGAGACCATAGCAAGCCTTTCTAGTGCAGATAAGTATGACCTGCTAGTTGGTAATTTTAAGTCTCCAACTTCTTTAGCAAAAAGACTATTTGAACAAGCAGACTTTTTACATGAACGCTTTGGGAAATTAACTTTTTGGACAGGTATGTGTCATGGTTGGTCTCCCGCCGCAATTTCACACCCAGCTCCCTTAAGAACGGTAGAAGTTGTTTCAGCTGATGGACAGTACGTAATTCCTTTCTACCCTAATGATATTAAGTCTCTTTTAAGTACAGCATTTGCCAATAATATTAAGGCCTATGTAGATGATGCCAGAATTCAAACAAGTGGTGATCCTAATGAATGGTCAAAAGATAATATCATGCCTATTCATGGATATGCTTGTAGACAAAAAAGACCTAGAGTAGATGAAACAGGTCGAGTTAGAGTGAGAGAAACTGATATTAATGAAGATCTTAGTAATTGCGAAGATGTAAATGCAGGTTTTTGGCACCTAACTGTTATGAACCTTATGGGTAGACACCAGCAAGGACTAGTTGTTGACATTGATCATAATGAAAAAGTTAACAATCACCCTACTGCTGGATATGAAATAAGGTATTTTAATCTTGATAGCGGGATGGTTAAACGAAGCTTTCGAGATGCCTTAATTGACATTGATTTATACAAAGAAGACGATAGAAAAGAATTTAGAGACCCGAGAGCTAAATATGTAGTTGGGGTTGAAATGAATATGATCTTTGTAGACTATAAATTTTTAAATAAAAAGAATGCTCAAGATGTAGATATGCAAAAACTTAAAGAGCGTAAATTCCTTTATGACCTTGAACTTGATAAAGATGGTAATATTGTTGGTGGTGAATGGATAAATAAAACAGTAACAAGACGTCAAGGAAGAAGAATTGTAGAAAGAAAACAAGCTGGTGATAAACCTGATTTTCTTTGGTACGCACCAAGAGGTATGAAGCCAGTTGCATTTCAAGAAGCAAAAGCAACAGGTACATGGCATGAAGGAGCTCCACTACCAGCAAGTTGGGCACAAACAGCAATTAGTGCAA
>CAJXHA010000087.1 GCA_913053615.1 uncultured Bacteriovoracaceae bacterium
GCATTATCTGAGTCTTCTGAGTTTGCATCGGACTGGCCTGTCCCGAACTTGGCTCTAGGGAATCAAGAACTGGTGGTAGTTGATCAGAAGAAATATATTCTTTAAAAGTGAATTTTACATTTCCAAATGAAACTGTATCTCCAACCTTTATATTTTCTGTAACTATTTTTTGGTTATTTATGTAAGTTCCATTTTTGGAGTTCATATCAAAGAGCTTCACACCTTTTGGTGTAATCTCAAGTACAGCATGAACAGCAGAAACGACATTTGAATTAATGACGAAGTCGCAGCTTTCTGCTCTACCAATTAGAATTCTACCGGTAGAAAACACATTGCCTTTAACACCAGAGATATGATCCTCTGGATACATGTGATAAAGTTTTTGATGTGATGCTTTGTTTATTTCCACTATGGTATCCTTTACCTAAGAGAGTCTAATGCTCTCTTCATTTCCTTATTAAAGTTTTTTCTTTCAGGAATCTTATTTCTAAACTTCTTCTGAAATCTTGGAGAAATAGAAAGATCTCCAGGGCTTGCTTGATTTCCAGTTACATCAATTGAGTCGAAATCAAATTTTTCATATTTCTTGTAAACATATTTAACATTTTTTTTCTGAGCAAGAGCAAACGGACTAATTATAAATAATGCCATTAATATATACTTCATTATAAAATCCTTTCCTTAACAGATTGGTAATACTCTTTTAAATCCTTTAATTGATCTTTATCTACGTCATCTAAAATATCTTTTGCTCGCTCTTTATCGCCTTCTAAGTAGTGTGCAAAAGCTGCATTTATTCCAATATATGGATATTCATAAAAGCCTTCATCTATACGCTTAAAATATCCAAGTGCTCTTTTAGAATCACCACTCATTAAATATGCAGTTCCTAAGCCTGTGAGAACATCTACATCATTCTTACTCACTCGTTCGAGAACACTTAATTCTTTTAGAGCAAAGTTGTATAATCCATACTTTAGATATAAATGTGCAAGGTTAAACCTTGGCGTTTTAGCAAAGTTATTGCCCTTAATTGCTCGCTTGAAAGCAACTTCGGCTTTTTGATCTTCCCCTAGGTTTCTATAAAGTACACCTAGGTTATTCAATGCAGGTGCGTAATTTGTATCAAACTCTAGAGATTTATTATAAAACAATAATGCTTTTCTTCTTTCTTTTTGAAGTGAGTAGCAAGTCCCTACCTGATTCCAAAATGCAGGGTTTGATCTATAGGCCTCTTGATTTTTCTTAATCAGCTCTTCAGCATCTTCAAATTCTTTATCATAACAAAGACGAATTATTCGTGAGACAATATCTTTTAATTCTACATCTCCACCAAACTTATCAACCCTTTGAATCGTTTCATCATTTAAAGCATCACTATAGCGACTATCAACCTTTTTAAAGTAATCTTCCCCTGCTTTATAAGGAACAGCTTGATCCTTTTTAAAATCAGCATTACTTACTTCGTCGAGATCAACTTTGGCAGAACGATTCTTACCACCACTGGCACAGCTAATAAGAATGAGCATAAAAGTAATATTGGTAATTATTGTAAATTTACTCATTATCTTTTTCCTCCTCTATCCATAACAACTGCTTTTGGCGGATATGTATAACGAATAGCGAGACCACTTGGTTTATTAGGAACTAATAAGAAGTTAAAATCACTTAAAATCTGATTATCTTCGATTGATTGCCAACCTTCTCTTCTATAATTTGCTGCATTTTGCTCAAGGGGTACGTAAACACCCTTCATAGCATTTTTAAAGCTGGCAACAAAGGTTTCACTTTTTCCAGCAGGTGTAAAATTCTTAACTTCAGCCGCAACAGAGCTATAGGCCTCATAAAGAATTTTATATGCCCCAATAATACCTCGCCCAGAACCTATTCCTTGTACAGTTTTCGCTTTCTGTGTGAGGACTTCAAGCTTTTGTAGTTTTTGTTTTAATAAATTATTGTAAACAGTATCAGGGAAAGTGAGCTTAACTGAATCAATTTCAGATCGAACTGCTAGCATCTCTTTTAAAAGATCATCACTAATGACATCTAAACCTTCTAAAGGTATTTCTTGTTTCATACGATTTGCATTCTTATAGGCCTGCCATTTTAAATTAAAATAAAACTTTTTCTTTGCCTCATTATTATAATTTGAGTGAACTTTCTCTAAGACATAAAAGTGATAGACTAAGCGTCCTTGAGCTTTTTGATCCCCCTGCATACCTGAAACTTTATTTTCATATTCAGTCCAGCTTTTGCGAGCAAGTAGCTCATCAATTACTTCAAATTGTGCATCTAATAAGTACTTACTAGGAACTCGACATCTCTGGCCGAGATTGATAACTTCCTCAGTTGCTTTTAAATCCCCTTCTGAAAGATAAAGAAATACAGTATTTTTAAAGGCCACTGATTTTCTACGTGTACGGCGATTACAAAGCTTTGCAACAATACGCTTAGATAAATCCGCACTTGCTTTAAACTCTAATTTTGTAAACAAAAAGCCTGCAATTGTTAAAAAAGAATCTGAAAACTTAACTGCATCTTTGTCTGACATTTCTTGTAATGCTGATACAGACCAATTATATGCTTCAGCAGTATTTCCAAGCTCATAATAAAGAGCTGAAAGGTTATACTTAGCATTGATCTTTGAACGTTTAGTTGCATAAGGATCTTCTAAAATCTTATGGTAACCAACTAATGCTTCTTTCTTTTGTCCTTTTGATAATTGTTGTTGAACACCTTCAATTTGAATAGAAGTCATTAACTCTTGTAGCTTTCTCTTATACTTACTACTAACTGCATATTTTCCTTGGTCAATATCATCAATCCAGCTACGTATCGTTTTATAATCTTTTTTCTTACGCGCTTTCTCCATCAAAGGAGCGATCATGGCCTCTTGGGTTTTATAGTCTTTTGGGTATTGCTTAGCATAGCGATCGATTACAGACTTGGCCTTTTTATCATCATTCTTTGCCATATAAACGTTGAATAGCTTAGGATATATCACCTTTGATTTATTACCATTTGGATATACTGAAAGGTAATTTTCATATGTCTTTGCATAGTATGCTTCTTTAGTTGCCGCGTTCATTGACCTTTGACCTAGACAAGCAAGCATCCCCTCTAGAGAATTATTTAAAATCTTTGAATTTTTTTCTTTTTTAGCTTCATCATATGCTTGGTTATAAAAGCCTATCGCTTTAGAATACTCTCTATCAGCATAGGCGGTTTCAGCCCTTAGAAATAAGTACTCAACCTTATTTGATTTATCCACAGCACTTAAAAGTTCAAAGTAACGAATTGCCCAATTTGCCTTCAATTGTCTCTGCTTGCCAAGATTACGATAAGCTTTTGAAGCAACTTGTTTCTGTAAGATGGCACTTCTTTTTTTCATCTGAAAGATAAAAGATTTTGTCTGATTACTTGTTAAACGATCTTTTTTATACAAAGAGTAAACACGCTCACTAGTATTTATATGACTACGCTCCTTTCCAAATTGATCATAAAGAGCAAGTAGGTCTAAGTATATTTCTGCTTTTTTATCTTCTCTTTTCTCATACTTAATTGCATAGCCAAGAACTTTTTCAGACTCAGTGAACTTTCCTTCATCTTTTAAGGCAGTAGCGATTCTCAGTAATTGATCTGTGAAATTAATCCCAATCTTCTTATAAAACTTTATACCATCATCAATTTTGCCAGCGGTAGCATAGAAATATCCAATATCTCTTTCGACTTGAGATCTCATATCAATATACTTTGAACTACTACTAAGTCTGAAGACTTCTTCCATTTTTGATATAGCACTCGAGTAGCGGTTCACTCTAAAGTAACACCATGCTAAATTAAATGAGTCTTTGGTATACCACTTATCTTTAAATTGTCTTAGGGCTGACTCATAAAGAGGAATCGCCCTCTTATAGTTTTTCTGATTATAGTAAATTTCAGCAAGTGAGATCTTAGATTTTATCTGAGTCTGTTTATTTGCACTACGTCCACTAGTTGCCTTTGCCAGATACTTTTGGGCAACACGATCTTTCCCTGACTCTTTAGCATTATAACCAAGGATATAATACACATCATTAATATTACGATAACGTGGAAACCTTTTTGTAATTGTAATACAAATACTATTTGCTTGATTAAAGTAACGAGATGACTTTTGAAAGTACTTTGCTTTACTAACTCTCGCTCTTTCTTTATTAGAAAGCGATAAGTATTCACTATTTTCTTTTTCACGCCATAACCTAGCTTTTTCAAGATTGAGTTCGGCCATACGTAAAAGATAGTTTGGATTCTGCCCTTTTACATCATTAGATAGTCTGCTTATTTCACTTAATTCTTCGTCAATAATTTCAATAATCTTTTGTCTTCTCTCATCTAAGCTGAGAGCAAAAGCAAACGATTGAAAAAGTAATAAACTAATTAATAATATTCTCATTTATTAACACTCCGATTTTAGTGCAAATACATAGTCCCCTAATTCATCTGCCCAAAATTCGCCATTAAAATCCCAGAAATATTGTTTTTCATTTCTTTGAATATACTTTACATCACCACGACTTCTCTTCTTTCCATCAAAGCGATATAGTCTCTGCTTTCTTTGTTGTAAAACTTCAAGCTTAATATAACTCATCCCCTCAAATGCTTTATAAAGATCAGCATACTTACCAACCATACGACCTTTTACAAAAGCCCCTAAAACATCTCTTTGAGTTTTAATTACCTCTGATAAGTTTGCAAGCAATGCTCTTCTCAAGCGTGAATTACCAACCTTTTTAATTTTGGCAAGTTCTTCACTGGCCTGAACATAACTTTCCTTGATTTCTTTATAAGCACCTTCGCGAGATATACTTTTTAAAAGAGTATTCATTAACTTATTTCCACCACGATCTCCGACTCTTTCAAAGTCAGCCATCAAACGGTAAAAGTAACCATAGTCTCTTTTCTTTCTTCTTAGAATAAGTCTTAGATTACTTGTTGGTTTTAAGTATTCAGAGTAAAAGTCATCTGCAATTTTTTTAGCGTCATTATAAAGACACATTTTTAAGTATGTTAGTGCATTAAGAACTTCAATTTCAGGATTAAATATATAGTCTAAAACTGGAGCTTTATAAGTTACAAGTTTACCGAGAGTTCTATTGTAATTTTTAAGATAGTAACTATTCCATGCCTCTTCAATCAAAATTTCCGGCCATATTGGTGAACTCTTCTGAATATCTAGGTAAATTAGATTCGCATCTTTATAATCACGATCTGCAAACTTAACTCTTGCACGTCCAAGCACACAGTACTCCTCATTAAGTCTTAGCTGTACCTTTTGGACATTAGTAATGTCATTAGACTGTCTTGAGCGTGAAGTACGAATACAATCCTCATAGTTTTTTAATGCATTATTCTTAGCACCAAGATTTGCATAAGCGGCACCAAGTAAGTGAGTCGCATATGGATAGACCGGATGATTTGGATTAATATCTTCTGCTAATTTTATTGCAGTCTTTGTTGTTTTATCAGACCTTAGTAACTTCTTTGCCAAAATATATTTAATATTATCTGAACTAGATTTTTGTAGGTAACGAATAGGAAGAACTTCAAATTGTTTCGTTCCTGTTACAGTTAACATCTTATCAAAAGCTTTCTCTAGTCTTGCATCCAAGCGACTTCTACTTTTCGCCATATATTCTTTCATGTATGGAATCGCACTATAGTAAAAGTTTGCATCTACTAGTTCTAAAACTAAAGCTCGATATTCCTTAGCACTAGACCCTCTAGCACTCAATGCTCTTGCTGCCCCATTTAAGTCAGCAAAAGCATCCATTGAAAAGATGCTTAAAACGATAAAAAGTATTTTTAAATTACGTGAGAACATCCTGTTCCTTCTTTTTAAAATGTGTAATTAATACCAACATTAAAATTATAATAATGAATCCAACGCTTCTCAGTTGTATCTTCATTACTTTGGTTTTCACTGGCATAGTCTGCATTAACATGTGTAGCTCTAAACCTTAACTCTGAACTCCAGTTTTCACTTATATAAAAACGAAATGCAGTCATCCAGCTTAAACCTGTATTTGATTCTGTAGTAAGCTTATTTGAATCAGGAGATGCATCATCAAATTCATTTCTATTATCAAACGTTGATACCGTGCTAAACCCTGCTCCAAACATCCAGTCATAGTAAAATACTTTATTAAATGTATTAATTTTTGAATAAAATGGTGACCATAAAAGCATAGCTGAAATTTCAGTATCAATTTTTCGATAAAAGGCCACCGCATTTGATTGCTCTTTCACAGAGTCATGAGTAGTGTTTGGTTGCCCATCTGCTTTTACGTATGAAAGCTCTAATCCCCAATCCTCTTGAAAGAAAAAGCCTCCATGCAGAGTAATACGTGAACTATCGATGAACGCACCATTAATGGATCGCCCGAACATACCACCTAGATAAATACGCGACTTCTTGCGAAACTTTCGGTTCTGTAAAACGTAAATTTCTTTGTCGCTATCTAGCCACGAGAAATCGTAAACGTTGTCCTCACCTGCAAATGAACTAATAGAATAAATACTGATCAGAATGATTGTAATTAATTTCATAACCTTCCCTGGCCTAATAAATTTACTTACTTACATATTTTAGCATGGAATGAATGTGGCGCAAGAGAAGAAGGGAATAATAGTTCAGTTAATATTACAGATATTATTAAACTCACACTTTTCACATTGATCTGTACTCTTTATATCCGGTAACTGAGTCTTGCTTAGTAAATCAAAGACAAAGTTTTCCACATCTCTTACTGTAGGATTTTGCTCTAGATTTTCTTTTGCATCAACATAACATAAGACTATTTTTATCGACTTATTCTTATCGTCAATTTTGTGTGCCTTAATAATATAAAAGGCATATAGCATAAGCTGCGCCCAATAATTTCCATTACTTTCATGATGGATTTTACCAGTTTTAAAGTCCCAAACTTCATAGACTTGCTTTTCCTCATTTTCAACAACTAAGTCAGGTATTCCAGAGATCATGTGTCCATACACGTCAAATTTAATTTCTTCTTCTGATAAATATTTTGATTTTTCACAATTTAGATCGAAGTTATCAAGGGCCCAAACTATTTCATTCTTATTTTTTTGATCTACATCACTAAGAGATAATTGCCCCTTAATCACTTGAGAAATTTGATCATGAATCTTGCTTCCCCTTTCCATGGCAGACTCACTACTTGAAAACTCACGACTACTTAATTCAAAAACAGGCTCTTCTTCTTTAAAAATCTCTTGTAAACTTTCATCTCCATTTAATTTGAGAATATTTTTCAAATAGAATTTACGAGGACAGATTGCCGCTAAGCTAAAACGAGTGACAGAGAGTTCAGGTAGCAACATTAGATTATTATTATTTTCCTTATTAGTTGAACCTAATGTATCTGTGTGAAAGAGAGGGATTTTAACTTGATAGTTATTCTTCTTATCCCATGGAATACCATCAGTGATTTTCCTTGTCTTAAAATAAGTAAGTTCATGAGTATTAAAAAAGTGGTGTACGCCATTAATCCATGCATTCTTATATGGAGAAAATTTAGATTCACCAAAATTAATTTCTATATAACTCAGACTATTTTCTGCACGAGTTGCGGCCACATAAAATAATCTTTTAGTTTCGGAAAATTCTTTCAATTTTTTTATATTATGCTCAAGAATGTACTCAGGAGTCTTAAACTTTTGCTTAGAGTATTTATCCTCTCTCCACTGAAAACTACCAGGGATTGAGCCCATTAAATCGTAAAAAACATTTGAAGATTCATTAGTATAAATACCACCTAAAATAATATGATTAAACTGTAGCCCCTTTGAAGCGTGAGCTGTCATAATATGAACTCTTTTCGTACCTTTTCCATAATGGAAATCTAAATTATAAGAGTTATTAGTAAGTTTCTCTAAAAGCTCTAAAATAATCTCTAAGTCACCACCAGAGATTTTAACCATTTCATTGATAGACTTAAGTGAGTTGTCAGTATTAGCAGTTAAAAACTTTAACTTCTCTAATAATTTTGAAAAGGCAAAGCTTAGACCAAAGTTCTTATGGTCACTAAAAAAAGAATTAATTTCATCTGCTTTTACATTATGGTTAGTTCCAAAAAGTAATTGAAGAATACTATTTAATTCAAAGAGCAATAGCTCCATTGGTCTTTTACTTTTATTAAATTGATATCGAATAAGTGCATAAAAGATCGCAACCATTGGGTCTTCAGTTATTGGTACTTTTACTTGCGAAATAAAAGAGATTTCATTCTCTATTAATAACTTTGTTAGTAATTTAGATGGTTTTAGTTTTCTATATAAGACACAAATATCTTTTTCACTATTAGCTAATTGATACTTTATATCATCAATAATGGCACAAGCTTCTATATACTCCACATCATCAACAGTTAACTTTTCATCCTCGCAATCAAGATCAACTTGAACACGATATAATTCCCCTTCCTCCGACTTTGTGTCAGGAAAGTTTTGATAATCAACTTTAACCGAGAAGCGATCTTCATTCTCATATCCACTACCGAGAGCAAATATATGTTCAAAAAGCTTATTATTAAAATCTATAATATGTTTATCTGAACGGTAATTATTCAAAAGAGAAAGATTTAATGGAACCTTGCGGCTTACTTCTTCAAAAACTCCAAGTTCTCCACCTCGAAAACCATAAATAGCTTGCTTAGGATCTCCCACACAGAAAACTCGGTCAAAATCTCCTAAAACAATATTCTTAATAATTTCAAATTGTACAAAAGATGTATCCTGGAATTCATCTATTATTAGATATTCATACTCTTTACTAATACTCTCTCTCGCTTCCTCATTTTGTAAGCCCGTTAAAGTAATGTACTCAAGGTCTGAGAACGTAAAGAGTTCTTCACGAACATATTCTTTTTCAACATAATTAACTAAATTCTTAAAGAGGCTTGAATATTCTTGCACTGTCTCGTTCTTAGAGAAATATGCATGAAAATCATCCTTATTGGATTTT
Organism: uncultured Bacteriovoracaceae bacterium; assembly: GCA_913053615.1. Lineage (GTDB taxonomy): Bacteria > Bdellovibrionota > Bacteriovoracia > Bacteriovoracales > Bacteriovoracaceae > UBA845. The sequence goes on from CAJXHA010000087.1 coordinate 9,026, forward strand.
AAAAAATCTTTTACTTCCTTGTAAGAAACATACAACGCTTTTAAGTTTTCACTAACTCCTTTCGCACGCGGAGTAACAGGAATCTTAAAATCTTTTTCATAGAGGTAATAAAATAGTGCTTTAAAATCTTCTTTAGAGTAATGAGCTCTTTTATACTGACGCATAAATAAGAATAATTCATCAAACCAATTCTTTCCCTCAAAGTCATGGTTTAACCAATCTAATTCGCTCTTAAATAATGCCAGTTCAAACTTTTCATCAGATAAAAATATTTTATGAAAAAGGTCCTCATCTGATTTAGCATCATTTTTCCAGGCTTGGCGTAAACTAGGATCCATAAATACTGTCAAAAGTGATTTTAATATATCATTTTTAGACTTAAGCATGAGATCTCTATTATCAATTGCTAAATCTGTCACCCATGCATCATAAAATTCTTCAAGGCGTTTTTTTATTTCAGCTTCATTTGAAAGAGTTACATTTGGGTTTACACTAGTAAAGAAACCCTGACGAATAAGTTTAAAACAAAAGCCATGAATAGTTGTAATGGTTAAGTTTTTAAGTGCATCACAAATTATTGACCATCTTTCTAAATCTTTTTCACTTTCAAACTCATTGGCCTCTTTATCAAAACGTTTTTTTACTCTTAACTCAATCTCACCTGCGGCCTTATTGGTAAAAGTCATGAGAACGATTTTTCTGAACTTGGAATTAATATCAATTTTGAACTGATCAGAGTCAGGGCTTAGTTCTTGCATAAACTTTTTAGAAAGATAGATCATATGTTCAGTCAAAACAAAAGTCTTTCCAGAACCTGCACCAGCACTTAGAAGGACTCCACCACTATGCTGTATCGCTCTAATTTGTTCACTATTCGCCTGACTCATTCACTCTTCTCCATTTTTTCACAATAATTAGAGAAGTCACAAAACTCACAAATCTGAGACTTACGAGCATTTGGAATAAAGACCTTATCTGCCCTCACTCTCTGTGTTGTTTCAATCTCAAAACTCTTATACTCCTTCATAACATCTGGAAACTCATCTATCTTATATTGCTTTGTTTCTAAAAGCTCCGCTAAGAGAGAGGTATTATCATATGTTGAGAATAATAAAGACTTTTGATTCTGAGACAAGTTTACATAACCAAAAGTCATAGGAGTATTACTAGGATTTGCGAAGTGATTTAAATAAAACCATATCTGCAGTTTTTCAAAATTTAGAAAGTCTTTCTTTGTTGGGATAGAAAATTCACCTCTTTTAAAATCTAAAAGAAATATCTCTTCATCGCTGCGAAGGACACAGTCAATACTCCCCTTAACATCTTGGTCATCTAAGTTGATTTCAAAATCAACTTGAAACTTCCCTGTATGAATTAAACTAAATAGTTTTTCAATTATTGGTCTGGTCAATGACTCGACTTCAACTCGCACCTCTTCTAAGCTAGAGACTTTGAGTTCCTTATCATTAAATGTATTTTTAATTTCATAATCGATCATTGCTTTAAGGCTATCCTCATCAAAACGATCGTATTTCTTCACGAATTTTTCAATAATAGCATGTTCAATTCGACCTAACTCTAATTTATTAAGTTTATCATTATATGTAATAATACTTTGATAACCTTCAATATATTTTAACCGAAATTGTCTTGGGCAATCCACATAAGTCTGTAAAGAAGTTGCAGAGGGAGTAAAGTTAAAGCTCTCCACACGCTCATATTCTGGGTATTGTGTTTTCTTTATAAGATCTAAGACTGCTTTTTCTGTTTTAGTCGTTTCCTCAGAAAATAGACTTGCTATATCTATGTCCTCTTCAATTAATCCATCTTCTAAAAGAACCGTTAGGTGATTATGACTGAGAATGTTTTTAACTTTGGCCAAGAGAACTTGTTTCTCTAATTCACTATTTCTGATTGGCCCAATTGTTGAAAGATATTTCTCGACACCTTCGAGATAAGGAGTCACAGAACTTGAAAAATTACTAAATTGACTGGCCAAAGCAAAGTACAATGGTTTTTCTTTTTGAACTGATTCAATACTTTGTAGATCAATCAAATCTAATTTATTAGCTGTATTTGTCGCCATCAAACTAACACGTGGTAGATCAAGGAGAACAACTTCTTTAAATATTTTTAAATTAAATTCACTAAGTTTATCCTCATCACCTTTAATATCAAGCCATTCATTATAGGTATCATTAAAAAGGCTTATAACCTTATATTTTTTAAAGTCCTCTTGTTTTATTGCTACTTGCGATAAGTCTTGCAAGACTTCATTTAAATCTTTGCTTAGAAAAAGTTTTTTAATTTTTTCATAAATATAAGTAACATCCTCAACGAGAAACTCCATGGGGATCTTAACCTGCATAGTATCAATACTACTCATAACTAAAGTTTCAATATTTAATTTTTTTTGAGAAAGTAGTAATTGAACTTTATCATCAATCTGAGATATTTCATGACTTAATACTTTCGATAAGTAGTTCTTTGGAAATGTTTTAATTGTTAATCCACTTACCTCGATTGCACTATCTATATTTTCAATTTCTTCACATTGTAACCATTCAACCCAATCGAGATGACTTTTTTTGGCATATACACTCTCATAAACTGGAACAATGACATCGCTTCGAATTCCATATGACTTTAAAAGGTCAACCTGTGAAGGTGCTAGAAAATCAAAACCGTAGAAAATTAATTCTCTTTCAACATTATATTCAATAGGTAAATCACCTGCCCTTAATCTCTCCGATAAAGTAAAGTAGGATTTATGCTCATCAAAGTAACCAAGTGCTTCAAGCACTTGATGCATACCAAGGACAGCATGTTTCATTTTCTCAGGATAATTAT
>CAJXHA010000088.1 GCA_913053615.1 uncultured Bacteriovoracaceae bacterium
ATAGTTTTAACAGAAGATGAAATCCATTTTTTTGAGCATGATTTAGTATCTTTTAAATTAGAAGGACTGAAAGTTAGAGAAAACTCTGGAGTAGGTCTTTCTAATCTAAGCTTTTACTATAAAGAAGATAATATCGAGCGAACTATTTGGTTTAGTCCAAGACAAGCTGTTTTAAAAAGTCAGCTAAAGTATATTATCGAAGAGGGTATAAAGAAGCTTACTAAGAATGCAGATCAAGTTTATTTCGATGGGGTAAGTAAACCGCTTCTTAAAAAACAAGGAAGCACTGAAGTAAGTAAAAATAAGGTTGTCACGCGATTACTTAGTTATTTAAAACCTTATAAAAAAGAGTTATTTGTCGGAAGCATTGGTGCGGTAGGTGCAACATTAGTTTCACTTATTCCGGCCTATCTTTCAGGAATGATTATTGATGATGTAATTAAACCATTTCAAGACGGAAAATTAGATCTTGAAGAAGCTTCTCAAATAGGAATGGTAATGGTTCTAAGTTTAGGCTTAGTCTATTTTTCTAGAGAGTTTTTTATATGGTTAAGATTAAAGAAGATGTCAATTATGGGTGAGAAAGTTGCAAGAGATTTACGTAGAGATCTCTTTGAACATATTCAAACTTTAGACATGGACTTTTTTACAACAAAACATACGGGTTCAATTATATCAAGAGTCAGTTCGGATACCGATCGTATTTGGGACTTTGTTGCTTTTGGTATTGTTGAAGTTAGTATTGCTTTAATTACATTATTTGGTCTTTCAAGTGTACTGATAAGTCTTGATGTAAAACTAGGAATCTTAATGACAATTCCTGTGCCTATATTTGTTTATTCTATTTATAAGCACGGAGAAAAAATGAAGTTAATGTTTATTCGCTGTTGGCGTAAATGGTCAGACTTAACAAGTGTTGTAAGTGATATAGTACCAGGTATCCAAGTAGTGAAGTCATTTAACCAAGAGAAGAAAGAAGTAAAACGATTTAATCGTCGAAATGAAGATGCTTTAGGTGAGTTTAATAAAATTCATGAATCATGGACTAAGTTTTGGCCGTTTTTATTTTTCTTTGTTCACTTTGTGATGATTTTAGTGTGGTGGATGGCATTACCGAGATTATTAGGTGATCCAAGTGGAGTGAACTTTTTAAGTGCAGGTACATTTGTTTCATTTATGCTTTATATGACAATGTTTGGTCAGCCAATTGAGATTATAGGTCAAATGGCAAGAATGATGAATAGGGCATCAAGTAGTGCATATCGAATTTTTGAAATTTTAGATACAAGACCAAGTCTTGAAAAAAGTAAGACTTCAAAGAAGATTAAATTACAAGGTGATATCCAGTTTAAAAATGTTCTCTTTTCATACGATGGAGTGAGAAATGTTTTAAAAGGTATTAATCTAGAGGTTAATGCTGGTGAAATGATTGGCTTAGTTGGACCTAGTGGTAGTGGTAAATCGACAATCACAAAACTTTTAAATCGTTTTTACGATATACAAGGTGGTGAAGTGATTATCGATGGAGTAAATGTTAAAAATCATGAACTTGGTTATCTACGTTCACAAATAGCTGTGGTTCATCAAGATCCTTATTTATTTCATGGGACGCTCTTAGATAATATTAAGTATGGTAACTCGAAAGCGACCCTTGCAGATGTCATTAAGGCGTGTCGTATTGCAAATGCACATGAGTTTATCATGGGCTTTAAAGATGCATATGACACTATTGTTGGAGAAAGGGGACAGTCTTTATCTGGAGGAGAGAGACAAAGGATTAGTATTGCAAGAGCAATTTTAAATAATCCAAAGGTTTTAATACTCGATGAAGCAACGAGTGCAGTGGATACAGAAACAGAAAGAAAAATTCAAGATGCTTTAGATAAGTTGATTGAAGGTCGTACTGTTATTGCTATTGCACATAGATTGTCTACTTTAAGAAAAGCGAATCGAATCCTAGTTGTTAAAAAAGGAGAGATCGCTGAAGTTGGTACCCATGTTGAGTTAATGAAGCTTGGTGGTGAGTATAAGAAGCTACAAGATATGCAAACTGAAATGTTTGAACTTATGCATGGAAATACCAATGAAACAAGTGAGGTATTATTATGAAATTTAAATTAGCACCAGATCATAAGCTTTACTATAAAGTTGGTGATGAGTTTAAAGAAGTAGAATTGGTTCAATGCTTTCCTTTAAGTCATCCTAATGAATATTACTCACTAAAGGATAATGAAGGAAAAGAGCTAGAGCTTTTTCAATCATTAAATGATTTAGATACTGAAAGTCGTGAAGTCATTGAGAACTATCAAGTCTTTAAATCATTTAAATGTAAAGTCATTGGTATTTACCATATTGAAGAAGACTTTGGTTTACGTAACTTTAAAGTTAAAACGAATATGGGGGACCGATCTTTTCAAATGCCTTTAGATGAGTGGCCTAAAGTTGCTGATGATGGATTGATTTTCTTTGAAGATGTTTTTGGTGAAAAGTTTATACTAGAAAGTCTTGAATTTGGTGAAAAACACCTTAAACCTTATGTTTAATAAATCCCTCCCTTAGTATTGCTAAGCGATATTAAGGGAGGTTCTTACCTTTTTTCATAGCTATTTTTCAAAGCATAATAATTAAGATAAAAAAGAGTAATTATTCATATATGAGGTTAATGATGAGATTACTCACTTTGTTGTTTTTATTAAGTACACTGGCAAGTGCTAAGCGTTTAGACTTTTGGCCAACAATTCCATTTATTCGTGGTGCAGATCTTTGTCAGTACCAAAATGCATATGGGCAAACTAGAAGTGAGTATATGCAGGAGATGGTAGGCCTTGCAAGCCAGTTAATGTACTCTGGAGCCTATGGGAGCGAAGCTCTTGATATGCTTGTTACATTTCAAAGCTTGTATGAAAGAAATATATCTTTGGCACAAAGAGGTCGTTATCTCGATGTAACACTTGAAAATACTTTTCGTGCCTATATGGATCAATACTATAGAGATTTAAAACCTCGTGAGAAAGTAATCTCATTCACCCATATTGCTCCTCTAGTATCTATTGTTAGAGCATTAAGTAATAATCAAAGAATTGGAATAACCCGCGAAGATCTAATAGGTGATTTAGACTATATGATTTATGGAAGCTACTCATATGCTCCAAGTTGTCGTGGAGATATTTTAGTTACACTTACTATTGTGGGTAAAGATGGAGTCACTAAGAACTATGTAGGACAAGGCAAACCAAACGTAGTTATGAGTCAAATTGCTTCTAAAATGTTTGAAGATTTTCAACGTACTAAATTTCCAAGCACAATAAGTATGGGAGCAAGAAATCTTACTATTCTTGGAGATTTAAATGGAGAAGTTGGAAAAGTTCAACATCCTCGTATAGCGAAAATGAATTGTGAGATGTTAGGAGCAAGACTGCCAAGTGTAAGAGAATACCATATCATCAACTCTTATGGATCATGGTCTGGTGGAGTTAGTTTGGGGAATCAAGCCAATAAGTGGGCATTGAGTGCAGATGACCTCTTTATTCCTGAGTCAAATAGAACTGTATGGAGCACCAGCTCAGTCAATGATCGAAGCTGTTATTATATTTGTGTCAAATAAGTCTAAGTAAAATTCAATTTAATATTTTAAAACTCTTCCACTATTGGTTATGCTAATAGTGGAGGATTTATGGGAAGATTAGTTGATGGAAAATGGGTTAAAACAAGTATTATCACTTCAGATGATAGTGGGTCGTATGACAGAATACCAAGAAGTTTCTTAGATGAAATAAGTCCCGAGTCAAAGTATAAACCAGAGAAAGATCGCTATCACCTATATGTAAGTTATGCATGTCCTTGGGCCCATAGAACATTAATTTATCGTGAGTTAAAAAACTTACAAGACTTCTTTCCAGTAAGTGTTGTCTCTCCTGATATGTTAGAAGAAGGATGGACCTTTGATATAAGTTTTCCAGGCTCTACAGGAGATCATAATTATCAATCTCAATACCTCAGAGAAATTTATCAAAAAGCTCAATCAGATGTTTCCACAAGTGTCACAGTTCCAATCGTTTGGGATAAGCAAAATGAAACGATCGTTAATAATGAATCTTCACAAATTATTCGTTTTTTTAATACAGCTTTTAATGAATTAACAGGAAATCATGATGATTATTACCCCAAAGAATTAAGAGGGGAGATTGATAAATGGAATGATCTTATTTATGACAATGTAAATAATGGTGTCTATAAATCTGGCTTCGCACGTAATCAAAATGCCTATGAAAAAGCAGTTAAGAGTCTTTTCGATGTGCTAGATCAAATTGAGTCACATTTAGAAGGGAAAGATTTCTTAGTTGGGAATCAATTAACTGAAGCTGATATTAGACTCTATCCGACATTAATTCGTTTTGATGCAGTATACTTTACTCATTTTAAGTGTAACCTCAAAAGGATAAAAGACTACTCAAACCTTTCTCGTTATTTAAAATCATTATATGAGAGAGATGCCTTTAAAAAGACTACCCATATTGATCATATTAAAAGACATTATTATTACTCACATGAAGAGTTAAATCCCAAGCGAATAGTTCCGCTTGGGCCTAAAGATATTTTATAATTATTGACACTCTAAACGGTAGATAACTTCTTTCTCTTTGATTTTAAGTTTAAACTCTTTATCTAGAGGAACTGGGTTATTATGACCAAGTCCTTCTGGTTTTAGAACTTCTTCGATTTTATCTTCATTATTACGAAATCTCTCTCTAATGCTTACTTCGAGTTTAAAGTCTACTGTCATTTTAACAATTACATCATTCCAACGACGAGTTTTCTTTATAATAATTTCTTCTGCTTCCTTCATGAGTGGAATTACAAATTCACTACGATAGTTTTGATTTAATTCACCAGTTCTTTCAATAGAGCAATAGTAATAACTAGTATTACTAATTTTTCTTTTAGCAAATGCTGAAAATGATAAGAGTAATGTTAATGTTAAAAAATATTTCATATATTATCCTTTCTTAGTTTTGAATTGCATCTTGAACTTCTGGAGTATCTTCACTTGGTGGAGAGCTTCCACGATCTTCTTCAATAGTAGAGCCACGTGAACCTTGTTCGGTATTACACATATTTCTTAGATCAACACTTCCATTCTCTGACTGACTTAGAGCATTTAAATAGCGACCTAGGATTTGGCGTCTTTCATTTTGGATATTTAATGGATCAAGCTCATAGCGGTTTGCAAACTCAGCATTATCACTCCAAGCACCTGGTGGCATAGCAGATCCAACAGAGGTTGGTCCGTGAACACCAAGTTTATCCATGAATAATTCAATATATCTTTGCGCACCTTTTTGTGAATTTAAAAAGCTAACAAATTCTTCTGACTCATTATTATCAATATATTCTTGTAGTCCTTCAAACTTTGGAGGGAAGGGACCACTTGAGTGACAAGTCATACACTTTCCAAGCATCTGGCGTGCATCAGAATTAATCACATTTAATTGAAATTGATTAGCGGTACTTACTAGTTCCTCTGCACCTTGATCAACTTGAGGTAATTGTAAGCTATTACATATTTGATCAATATAACCTGGTCTCACATCTTCTGGAGTAATGATTTCCTCTGGACTTGGCTCTAGAGCTGCAATAGAGCGATCAACTAATTCGCTACAAACATCTTTGCCACCATTATTTGCTTTTAACTCTTCTTTTACTTCGTTGTATATTTCAGAAAAAATTGGTTGAGAAGTAAATAAGCTAAATTGGTCTGAAAATGAATAACTATTATATGCAGTATCTCTACCATTAACTAGTGACCAGTGTTCAACCTTTACATCAAATGGCTCAAGAAAGAATCTTAAACTTGCTAGTTTTTCAGTTGAATCCTCAGCAACACCAGATACACCACCTGGATCTGAGATTGCATGAAAATTGATAGGGTAGGTCTGCTCTGGTGTGACTACTTCTTCTGCATAATAACGGGCAGACTCAGCAGCTGATTCAGCATCGACACCTTCAACACCAGTTAAATAACTATTTAAAAAGTTTTGGTGACGATCAAATTTAAAGCTATTTGCTCTATCATGACTTAAAGAAGTATCTTCAACTAAGAGATCAAATATTTCTTCTGGTGACTTCTCTCCAAGGCTTGCTCTTACATCCGTTGGGATTTCAGTCATCGTTTGACCTTGTGTATTTGCTTGGTGAGACTTGATTTGCTCAAGAAATGACTCTGGCATAATTTGTCTGGTACGATTAAAGCTATCACTATTACCACATTTAATCATAGCAGTTAGACCGTATTTAAATTGATCAAAGTCTGGATGATTGCGTAGATCATTAGTCACTCGACACATATTTTGTGCGAGCATTTGATCAAAAGCAAATTGACTTGGACCAGCTGCCTCTGCCGTTTTACTGTCAAAGTTTACTGCTAGACCTTCATTATTAGTATAATCAGGAAAATGTCTTATTCGATAAAATCCATCTGTTTCAACTCTTCTTTTTATTAATTCAACTTTTTCTCTTTCTGTTGGCTCTCTTCCATCATTAGCATCTTTAAAGGCCTGTAATTGGTCTGCCATTTGAGCTTCGCTATCAAATGGGATATCTAGCATGGCCAATCTTTGTGAGCGAGGATCACTTGGATTTTCTTTGGCAGCTGCTACTTGATCTAAGAAAGATAGATATGCACGTCCATCAGCTTGCATAGGTTTATCTTCTTCTACATCATAACCATCAAATTCCATTTCAAGCATATCATCTCTTGATGGCACAACACCTGCCCACGCTCTATAAGTATCCCAATTAGGACGCATCGAAGGAGACTTGTGACATTCAGCACATTTCTTTCCACTTAAATCTATATGAGGTGGTTCACCTTGGTCACCAAAGTTTATTTCTTGAAATTCATAACGGCCTTGTTTACCATTCCAACGCATTATTTCTATTGAGTTATAACCTGGAAGGTTAGGGTCTGTTGCAAAAGTCACCATAAGTTCTGAGTTTGGAGACTTTAACATAATTCTAGGATTCATTTGTCCATCGGTAACACTTGTTTGTTGTAAACTCTCACTTTCCCCAATCACCACAAAGTTTAAGTTACCACCGGGAGTATTTTCACGCATTAGATTAGTAATGTTTTGTAATACATCTTCATATTTAGGCATGGGCTGTTTAAAAGTAATATTGCTTCCCTCTTCAGGTAGCGCATCTTTTAAATCTCCCCAGTGAGAAGCATTACTTAAGTCCTGATCAGTTAGATCATTAAGGATGTCATTAAGTCCACTTTGTAATGGCTCTTCACAAGCTCCACAAGCAAAACCATCTTGAGAACACATTTCATTCAAACTACTTGATGACTGTGCGTATACAAGATTGGTGATTAAAGCAATAATAATAAGGTGTTTCATTCTAATGTCCCATTGAGTGGTCTTCCTCAGAGTAGCCACTACCTAAATCATTTGTATCTGTGTAAATATCTTTTTGAATCATGATGCTATTAAATAGGTCTGGAAATTTTGAACTTACACTTCCAGCAGGTGTTGTGTCTGTAATGTCATTTGTACACTCTTCACAATCTTCTTCAGATTCAACTTCACAATTTTGAGGAGCTGATTCATCTAGACCTTGCATATTTTTTTTCTTGTCATTGGTATTACAAATTAATTTGATCGAGGCCTTGTCATCTAGTAGTTGAACAATCTCAGGGTCTTGAAATGCTGTAATAGATAAGATTTCATCAATTTCAGGATAACCATGAGCTACGTGAACAAGGTATTGGTCACTGCCTTTTCCAAAAAGAACATACTTTTGTTCATTAGGAGCAGGTGAGGGTTCTTCACGATTTAATTTTTTAAAGTGCACTAGAGATTCAAAGCTAACTGTGCCTTCTCCAATCATTTCTCCATCTCTTTCAAAGTGTCCTTTATATACATCTGCCTCAAAGCTTGCGATATCACCACCGGCAAATTTAGGTAGTACAAAGCGACTACTAGGAGCAACAGAGAAAAGGCTATGACCTTCTTGAATTAGTTTATTAACTTTAGCTTTGTTTGCATCATCTAAAGTAATCTTCGCTACCATTTGATAATCATGCGGACTCATCCACATTGGTAAGTGAGAGATATAAAAGTTATCCCCTTTACCAAAGAGAATCATTCCATGAAAGCTAGGAGAGTCATCATAATGTTCTTTTGGATCTGTCGCGAATAAATGACTAGAGATCATTAATAAAATGATTAAAAATAACGTCTTCAATTGAATTCCCTTTATAAAAATAAATCTCACCCGATAAGTTACTTATGAGAGACCTAACTAAGTTATCGGTATTATTTATTCTATTCTTTACTCAGAACAGCTTTGGGCATCGAGGAGAGAATGATGGGCATGAGCGTTTGAGTGATCCTGTAAGAATTGATCAGGCCTTAGAAGAACTAGAACTTAATAATAGAGTTAAAGAAAACACTCTGTGTGAGGATGTAGCCAATTGTTTATTGGAAAAACAAGCAGCTATGACAGAGTTGGCAACACAAATGAGTGTTGTAACAGAGTATATTTCTCGGCTAATGGAAGATGAAGAATTAAAACAAAATCAAGATAGACTAAAAGAATTATTACAACAATGTCGTGATATTAGTACAGAAGATCAGGTAGCTGAATTAGTAGCTAAGATAGATAATACCCATTGGATTCACGGAAGTGAGGACTGTAATGTGAATGCAGACCCAGAGATACAAGTAGAAAGAATTGGTATGGGCCTAAGTATTATGCGACAAAATAAGTGTTTAACAGCTGAAGCTCCATTTCTGTATATTTTAGAAAGTGAAGATAAGGTGGTTCTCATTGATACCGGTGATATATATGAAGGAAGTGAGTTGTATAACCAAGTTCAAGCTATCGCAGGAGATAGAGAAATCGTGGTAACACATACGCATGCTCATGGAGATCATACTGGAGGTGATAATAGTTTTTCTAAGAAAGAGAATTGTCAACTTCACTCTACTGGTATCGAAAATAATAAAGAAATGTTTGGTATTGAAAATTGGCCAGATGATATAGGAACTTTTGATATGGGTGACCGTGAGTTACAAATAATTCCAGTTCCAGGACATGAGAGAAGTAGTATTGCTATTTATGATCCTCAATCTAAGGTTATGCTCACAGGTGATATTATGTATCCAGGTAGACTGTATATAAATAATTATCCAGACTTCTTATCAAGCTTAGATCGCTTAAAAGAATTTTCTGAAGAGAATGAAGTTTCTGCTTATTTAGGTGGGCACGTTGAAATGTCTAATGAGCCGGGTGAAGATATTGGCTTTGGAAATTATGCTCCTAATGAAAGAAGTCTTGTTCTACGTAACTCGGATTTAGATCAATTATATGATGCTGCTTATAAAAATTCAGATTCAAGAGATAATGTTACTTTAGATCAATTTATTATTTACCCTTAAAATTAGACGGCCTATTGTTATAGACCGTCTTTAATCTCATTACGCTCTTAAAGGGGAGATAAGCCAAACTCTCTAGTCATTTACCTGCGTGTCTGAGTTTAAAAGGTTAAAAACATCCGTTTTCTCACCTAATTTAATTTCTATTTCTTTTGCTTTTTCTTCTTCTTTTTTTGGTAAGGCCAAAGTTAAAACACCATCTTCAAAGTTCGCTTGTATCTGACTAGCATCCAAGTTTTTTGGGATTTTAAAGCTTCTTTTAAATACTCCATATTTCTTTTCAGTATAGTCACGCTCTTTAAGAGTGCTCTTTCTTTCTCCACTTAAAAGAAGATGCCCATCTTTATATTCAATTTTAATATCTTCTTTTTTTATACCTGGAAGATCTGCACTGATAAATGTAGCTTCATCTCTTTCAATCACTTCAAAGTCTGGTGAGTAATTACGATTGACCTTTAAATCCGTATCAAAAGTTTTAAACAACCTTTTAAAATCACTGTCCATGTCATCAAAGAAATTGAATGGGTAATTGTTTAGTCTTCTAATAGTTAAATCTCTCATATGTCCTCCAAATGTTTGATTTCCTTTCCTACAAATAAGATGGGAGCATATAAAAAATTGTCAAGGTTTTGCTTTAAAAAAATAGGTATAGCTAAAATATAGGAAATCTAAATAGTTAAAAAAATTAAATTAAGATATTATAAATGTATGTTTAATGAAAATGAATACTTCTTTCAATGTCCATATTGTTTTCAGCCTATTTCCATGGTGGTTGAAGAATTATATGGTGGACAATCTTATATAGAAGATTGTGAAGTTTGTTGTCATCCGATTCAGATATCTTATGAAATTGAAGAAGGTGAGATTATTAATTTCAGTGGAAATCGACTTGATGATTAAATCAAAATAAAGGAAAAAATGAGCTCAATTAATCTTGTTATAAAACCAAATTCTAAAGACCTCGGAGATAATTTCTTAGTAAGAAGACTGATTCCAATTGCTAAGAAGAGAATGATTGGCCCCTTTATTTTTTGGGATCATATGGGTCCTGTGAATATTAGTGAATCTAAAAAAATGAAAGTTCGCTCTCATCCTCATATTGGTCTTTCCACTCTTACTTATCTTTTTAGTGGTGAAATCATGCATAGAGATAGCCTAGGAAATATCCAGGCAATTCGACCAGGTGAAGTAAACTGGATGACAGCGGGTAGTGGTATTGTTCATTCTGAAAGAGCAGGAGATGATGGGCAAGAACAAGTCTTAGAAGGCCTACAAATCTGGATTGCTCTACCAAAAGAATCTGAAGATATTGCTGCTAGTTTTGTGCATATAAAAGAACAAGATTTACCAAGTATAAAAATCCCTGGTGGTTCTCTAAAGTTGATAGCAGGAGAGTTTATGCAGGAAAAAAGTAGTGTCCCTGTCTTTTCACCACTTTTTTATACAAATGGTAATTTAAAATTAGGTCATACCTTTTCTTATGCACTAGGTGAGAATGAAGAAAGTGCTCTTTATATTTTAAGTGGAGAGGTTGAAATAGAAGGTAAACTTTATGGGGTAGGTGATATGGTTTGCTTTAATGCTGGAGCTATTTGTGAATTTAAGGCCCAGAAAGATTTAAACTTTATGTTCTTTGGTGGTGAAATCTTTTTAGAGAAAAGGTTTATTTGGTGGAATTTTGTATCTAGTGAAAAAGAAAAAATAGAAAACGCTAAAGTGCGTTGGCAAAATCAAGAGTTTGGTCAAGTTATAGATGAGACTGAATATATTGAATTACCTAAGGATTAACTCTTAGATAATTTATGAGGAGTAGGTTTTTTGTTTTCATCAACAGTTACAAAAACAAACTCACAACTTAAAATAATACCTTTTGGATCACCATGATATTCACCTTTATCAATATCTGGGGGAAGTGGTCTTTCTCTAGGCTGATCAATTGTTTTGCGAGTAACAATACAATCAACAGTAAGAGATGATTTACCAATTTTCTTTTTTCTAGTCCAAAACTCTAAAATATCCCCATTTTCTGCTGGGTTTTTGAAAAGTACTTCTGAAACTTTTAAGGTCACAATTGATTTGGTTCCTACTTGGCACATAGCATATAATACTGCTGCTTCATCTGCCCATTGCATTAGTCTGCCACCGAATAAAGTTTTTGCGTGATTGATATCTTCTGGCATTACAAGTTTACGATAAGTAAGTATTAAATCATCCATATTATTTCCTTTTTACAATGGCCTTATATTTAGGATAATAAATCTTATGCTAAAAGACTATGCAGAACATATTTTTTTAAAATTTGATGAGAATAAGCAAATTAGAGTCTTATTAGAATTGGCACATTTTATTGAAAAAAATGATCATGACTTTTCTTCAAAACATTTTCAAAAATTAAAAAAGTATCATCAATTTCTTAAAGATTCTGATACTA